>VYFM01000144.1 GCA_009842375.1 Candidatus Poribacteria bacterium
GATTTACACACAACCTGAAACTATTGAAAACGTTATGAAAATCGATCCAGACTTTTATTAGGAACGAAAGGTTTCCGAAGTTACGCAAGAAGGAGAATACATAATGTATGTTGCAACACACAATGCCATCTATTCTATTGCAGAAAATGGTGATGATGAACCAAGACAAATCTATGAAGATAGTAAACAGCAAGGTCAGGAAAGAGAAGATAACTTTCAAACACTGTTGTCACTACCAGAACGACAGGCGGTAGCAGTAGCAATGTCTGATGGGAATCTGCACCTTATTTCAAAGCATGAAGTATCAACAATTCAGACAGGAATTCAAGACCCCATTGCTTCCCTTCTACTTATTCGTGAAGAACCTTTGACACTGTTGATCGGAACGGATGAGGGGGCTTATGTCTATCGTCTCGTTGGAGAGGAAGGACCTGCAGAACGAGTTCAAACTTTTGATGAGTTGGAATGCCGAAAAGATTGGTATACGCCATGGGGAGGTCCACCTGCTGTGCGGACCTTAGCGAAAACTAAAGATGGTTTTTGTTACGCAGATATTCATGTTGGGAGTATCATGCGTTCTCCAGATGAAGGCGTTTCGTGGGAACCTGTTACACCTGATCTGAATAAAGATGTTCATCAGGTCGCTACATGTCCCGCAGATGATAATCAAGTTTTTGCAAATACCGCTAACGGTGTCTATGTCAGTACCGACCGAGGTAACTCGTGGATAAACAGGATTGAAGGGTTGCCAGTTCGCTATGGTACTGCTATTGCGATAGATCCTGCTGACCCAAACTTAATGTTAGCTACAGTCCAAAAAGGACCAAGGGGTGGTGGAGCATGGTTCTGTCGTTCTGATAATGGTGGTGCGACATGGACTGAACTCAACGATCAGCTTACAGAATCCACTGATCGTATCCGCACAGGTTGTATTGCGTTTACATCTGATGGAACGGCGTGGGCAGTTATTGGTAAGACGTTATACATCGGAAAAAATCAAGCCACCGATTGGAGTCCGTTCTGGACAGCATCCGAATACGATGGTGATAATCCTTTCCAAACCCTTGCCGCTTAGTACGTCATAGTAAATTCAAGGAGAGGATATTGTAGGTATGAATATATTAGGTATAGACTTCACTTACTTTGCAGTAAGCGATATGCAGAAATCCATAGACTTCTATCGTGATATTCTTGGTATTCCACTGGCTTGCTTGGTGCATGATGGCAAATGGGCAGAATTTGAGATAAATCCTGGAACACTTGCTTTAGGACAAGGATTTGGTCCTACACAACCCGGTGGTGGAACAGTTGCGTTTGCTGTTGAAGATGCGAAAGCTGCAGTAGAAGAACTGGAGCAAGCAGGGATTAAACTACATTCACCCTTGGGGGAGTCACCAGTTTGTTATTGGGTTGTTGTGCAGGATCCTGATGGAAACGGTATTATAATACATCAACGTAAAGATAAGACGGTTGGTTGATTTACATCCGTAAAAAGGAATATAATTTGTATATGAAAGCAACTACAAAACTCGCGTTTATTATTGTATTTACGACTATAATGGTTTGGTTTTCCGGTTGTGAACGGTTGCCACAAGTATTAGATTCACATACGTCAGCTGCGGAGCGCGACCATGTTTGGCCTGTTGATCAGAACGGTGTTGAAGTACCTGTTCTTGGGACATGGGTGTTAGTGTCTCATACACATCTCAATTCCACCTCAACGATTGGTGAAAGTTTCACCTTACCTGCAGATCCACAACCGATTCTACAAACATCTGATGGAACATACACCGATGGCGAAGGTATCCTCTGGACAAAAATAAGACTGATTACTGCTGAGGCGGATAGGTGGCAATTCCTTGAACGCGTAGATACAAGTGTCACTCCCCATCAACTTCATGCTGTAGTCACCGTTGATGAAAATGGAATTCCAATACTTGAATATGCTGAATATCCTTTTGAATTGCCAAAATATAACGTGCAAATCTGGGAAAAACAGTAAGATTACGTAGTGAACCCATGCGAATACCGATGCTCTTTCGTTTTTCACTCTATGGCTTCTTAAAAAACCAACGTTACTACGATCCATTCTTGATCTTAGCGTTTCTTGAGAAGGGTCTATCCTTTTTTCAAATAGGGATCCTAATCGGTTTTCGTGAAATATGTACAAACCTTTTTGAAATCCCCTCAGGTGCAGTTGCTGATCTTCATGGTAGACGACGTGCCATGATTTTTTCGTTCTGTGCATATATTGCATCATTTGCTACCTTTGCACTTAGTGAATCGTTTGCGATATTATTTATGGCAATGTTCTTCTTCGGATTAGGGGATGCGTTTCGAACTGGTACGCACAAAGCCATGATTTTCGATTGGCTCCGGATGCAAGATAGGTTAGATGAAAAAACGAAGGTATACGGTTTTACACGTTCTTGGTCACAGATGGGTTCAGCACTATCCGTTCTTATCGCGGGTGCTTTAGTTTTTTATCGTGGTAATTTTATTGACATTTTCTGGTATTCAATTATCCCTTATGGAATAAACATTATAAATTTCCTCGGTTATCCAAGACAGTTAGACGGAGATCGAGATAGTGAATTTTCGCTGAAAGCCGTTGCATCTTTACTTGGTAAAGCTCTGAAAACAGCAGTTCTTTTTCCTCCACTCCGCAGACTTGTTTTTGAGGGTATGGGTTTTGAGGGTATGTATAAAGCCAGTAAAGACTTCCTGCAACCGATACTCAAACAGACAGCAATTGCAGTGCCTGTTTTATTAGTATTAGACGATTCTAAACGGGCAGCATTGCTTGTAGCAGGAGTCTATTTTGCCCTCTATATGTTATCATCCTTAGCTTCACGGAATTCTCACAGGCTCTCTGATTGGAGAGGTGGGGAAGAAAGTGCATCACAATCGATGTGGTGGATGGATTTAGTTCTCTTTGCCCTGTTAATTCCAGCACTGTGGTTTAATTGGCTTCCTGCAGTGATTGTACTCTTCGTAGGATTAGCCATCCTTCAGAATTTCTGGAGACCAGTATTGATTAGTAGATTTGATGAACAATCCACTCCTGATATGGGAGCGACGGTGTTATCTATTGAGGCACAAGCTAAGTCTTTAGCCACAATCATCTTCGCCCCACTACTCGGATGGTTAGTAGATGCATTCAGTAGTTTTGCTCCCGCGGGGGTTGCGAAGTTTGCCCCTGTAGGTATTGTTGGAACACTCATCGCAGCAGCAATCCTTATCGCATATCACAGTGAGTTAGAAGCAAATCCTGACTATACAAGCGCGGATTAATCTGTGGATAGAACAGCAAATGGAACAAATATCTTTATTTCCTTTATTAGATACGCAGTTTCTTCAACCGCAACCTACCCCGAATAACCAACACGTTGTTGATACCGTTCAGGGCTTTCGTTATATCTTAGATTACTTGTCTGACTTTCAACACGAATGGTTGTTAAATCATATTGATCAACAGGAGTGGGATACGTTTTATCAGCGACGGGTTCAACATTACGGTCATAGTTATAACTTCAATGGAGAGCAGGAAGGACAGGAAAAAGAGGTCGATCCGTTTCCTGAGTGGGTCAATAGACTTTGTCTAAAATTGCATAATGATGGACACATGCCGAAAATAGCAAATCAAGTGCTTGTCAGTGAATACGAACCCGGACAGGGTATTGGTGACCATACCGATAAAGAAGCCTGTTTCATGGATACGATTGTTATATTGAGTTTAGGTTCAAGTTGCGTAATGGATTTGACAAACGTTGAAGATAAGACGAAGAAGGTGCCGATATGGCTTGCACCGAGGAGTTTAACTGTATTAAGTGGGGATGCGAAAAACAGATGGATGCACGGTATTCCCAGTAGAAAATCGGATATGTGGGATGGACGTAAATATGAAAGACAGCGACGTGTATCGCTTAGTTTTAGGAGGTTGGTATAGGCTTTATTGATAGCATATATAATCGTTTAGAAAATGTAGTGCTGAAACTACATAGAAGTGCTTATATGGAAATGACTTGACATATAAGGTCTTGTTTGTAATGATATTGATAGAAAAATGTGATGCCTGAACTATTATTCTGTGCAAATTAGCTTGATGCATAATAACCTAAGTTGCCACTTATGTAGCACAAACTTTTAGTTTGTGCATCTTAGGACGCAAACTAAAAGTTTGCGCTACAATATATCACGATTAATGAACATTTCTAAATAAAAAATAGCAATAATAGTTTAAAACCTTGTAGGTAGCAACTTGGGTTATAATAGTTGAAAGTGACGAGATTCTTTCAGTTATACGCGGAATGCAGTAAGCACATTCCGCGTAGATTTAATAGGGGGTTATTCAGGTTTTCTTGGTGATGAGTGTCCCTTAAAACCTACCTTTTGGAATACGGGGTGACCGACGATTTCTGGAATCACGTGAGTTATCACGTTGGTCATATCGGTTGTTACGCCTATCCCTGCTGTCACGACTATCCCGATTATCACGTGAATCACGGTATGGACGATTCTCACGGTAATTCGACCGGCTTTGGTCGCGCTCGCGCGGTGCCTGAGATCCTGAACCCTCGTCCGGGTCAGAAGAGGTATCAAGTTCGGCAAGCGGCACACCTTTCGCAGCAATCAACGATAAGTCAATTCTACCTTGTTCGTCAATCGTTAGAATACGAACAGTAACTTCATCACCCACCTGCATCACATCTTCTGCTCTACGGACATAACCGTCTCCCATCTGTGAAATGTGGACAAGTCCATCTTTACCAGGGAGAATCTCCACAAAGGCACCGAAGGATGCTGTTCTGACAACTTTTCCAGTATACTCCTTACCAATTTCAGGCATTGCGGTAACTTCACGGATTTTTTCCTCAGCGAGTTTCACATCATCTGCACTGGTTGAGGCAATTTCAACCGTACCGTCATCATCAATGTTAATGGTGGTGTTGGTCTCCTCTTGAATGCCTTGCACGGTTTTACCACGCGGTCCAATCAGATCCTTAATCTTCTGAGGGGCTATCTTCAACGTGAAAATACGAGGTGCGTAAGGGGACAACTCCGCACGCGGAGTACCCATAACAGCGTTCATTTGCTCTATCACTGCAATACGCGCCTCTCTTGCTTGATGGATAGCACGACGCATCAGTTCAGGGGTGACACCGTCGATCTTAATGTCCATCTGCACAGCCGTAACACCTTCTGTAGTACCAGCAACCTTAAAATCCATATCACCCAGAAAATCTTCAGTTCCAAGCATATCTGTCAATACTACCTCACGGTCACCTTCCTTAATAAGACCAACACCGATACCTGCCACAGGTCTTTTTATCGGCACACCCGCATCCAAGAGGGCTAAGGTTGCACCACAGACGGTAGCCATGGATGAGGAAGCATTCGACTCCAATATTTCGGATACTACTCGAATGGTATAGTTGAATTCCTCTTTATCTGGTATAACCGGCTCAAGTGCTTTCTGCGCAAGTGCACCGTGTCCGATTTCCCTACGACCAGGTCCCATCATTCGTTTCACTTCACCCGTACTAAACGGTGGGAAGTTGTAATGTAAAAAGAAAGCGCGACGGATTTCACCATCCAATCCACGCTGCACATCTTCATCACCTGACGTACCAAGGGTTGTAACACAGAGTGCCTGCGTCTGCCCGCGTGTGAAAAGCGACGAACCGTGCGTCCGAGGTAACAGCGCAACTTCACCTGAAATCGAACGAATATCTGTCACACCACGACCATCAACACGTTTGCCCTCAACAAGGATGGCTTGACGCATTTCCTCTTTTTCTATATCGCTTAGAATAGAACGCGCGTCTTTTTCAGCACTCAGGTCAATTTCTTCAGGAGCATCCTCTTGGATTTCAGAGAGAATATCTGTCTGAATCTGTTCAAGATAATCTTCACGGAGTTGTTTGTCTGCCATACCAATCGATTCACGTATTCGAGCGGTGGCAAGGTCTCTGATACGGGCGTTTAACGTATCTTCCACAGTTTTTGATTCATACTCACGTTTTGTCTGACTACAGACAGCGACAATACCTTCTTGGAGTTTTATTATTTCTTTTATCTCTTCGTGCGCCGCTATGATTGTGTCAATAACTTCATCTTCTGGGGTTTCGTGTCCTCCGCCTTCAACTGACATCACTGCAGTCGAAGTGCCGCTTACAAAAAGTTCTAATTCTGATTTGTGTAACTCCTCGTAGGTAGGATTTATAATCAATTTACCATCTATTTTTCCCATAGTTACAGCAGCAACAGGTCCATTAAACGGGATATCAGATACTGATAACGCAGCAGATGTACCAACTAACGCAGGAACATCCGCAGGATGAACACCATCTGATGACAAAACAGTGCATAAAACCTGTACTTCAGCCTTAAATTCCTTCGGGAATAGCGGACGTATACAGTGGTCAATTAAACGAGCTATAAGCTGTTCTGATGAGCCAGGACGCGGTTCGCGCCTGCCATACACGGTTGGAATACGACCATCAGCATACGACCTTTCTCTATAATCTACTGTCAAAGGGAAAAAATCTAAATCATTCTCTCTATCATCTGCTACCACAGTCACTAAGACAACTGTTCCACCGTATTGCACCCAAACGGCACCATCTGCCTGTTTAGCAACTTTCCCCATTTCTATTGATAAATTTTCGCTTCCGAGTTGCATTTCTACTTTCACTCAATTTCCTCCTCATACACAAAATGCTTACGGTGGTATATTTAACTTCTTTGGACACCGAGCGTG
>VYFM01000006.1 GCA_009842375.1 Candidatus Poribacteria bacterium
TTCTTGTACAGATTCAAGATATTCAACTGCCTCTTTTATAAGTGCAATTCCTTCACCCTTCTCATTATCTTCGTCTTTCAGTATTTGCGGAATCCAAAATCCGATATCTGTTAACCTAACAAAACGGAGGCTTTCTTGACTAAATGCCGTTCCTACTCGATGTCTTACTAACTCATGTGTAAACACACGGGAGACATTATAAATTAAAAAGGAAACCGATGTATGTTCAAGGACACTCCCATGACCAGTACTAATTATATTTCCTATATAATCTCTGGCATCGTTACGAGTTTTAGTCACGTTTGGATTCAATGCTGGTTGCCAACTACGATAACATGCTTTACCAGCGGCAACAATTAAACTTTCCCCATCGGATTTCGCTGGTTGAGGGTCGTATTCAGTAGCACCAATTGAATCCAGGTAAGATTGGAGCTTCTCAAAATCCATTTTTGTCTCAGCGATGATCTCTACTTGTGGCGTAACTTCTTTCATATACCTATCGTATCCGTTTTGACACTATTCGAATAGTTCTGCTACCTGACAAGAGAAACCTTGAATTACCTCTTCTCCACTGAGTGTGTCATTCCGTGTGAGGAGTGTTATATCTGTTTCCGAACGATATACATTTACAGTTTTAGATCTCGGTTTGATTACCCATACTAACTGAGTACCTGCTTCAAGATATGCAAATACCTTTTCTTCAACTTTGAGTAAAGTATCGGTTGGAGATATTACCTCAACCGCGAGGTCAGGAGGAACTGGTGATGCTTTGCTTCTGTCATCGGGGAGTCGGTCTGAAGAAACGAATGCTATATCCGGAATCAATACCCTTTCACCTACTCGGAAACCCGTTTCTGACATATAAACCCTTCCTAACTGGTTTTCACGAACATACAAATGTAATGGTGAAATTAAATTGATACTAATGTCCCCGTGTTCCAATGATGTAGGTGGCGTCGGTACTAATTCTCCCTTAATATATTCATATCCTTCTAAATCACTTTCAAGGAATTCCTCTAATGTCATCTGCGGAATCTCAGAGGGTATTTCTTCAGAGGATACTTGGTGAACTTCTTGAACTACCATTCTTGAACCTCGTACCATGCCTAAATGTATATTCACAATTTACCATAAAACACATAAGCAATTCAACCGCTTTTTACCTCATGAATGTTGAGCAAATAGTATAGGCGTGTGAATAGTACCAATTCACACGCCTATAGTTACGATAGATCATATATTCGCTATGCTTTTGCTTCAATCACAGCCTGTGCTGCAGCTAAACGAGCAATTGGCACACGGAATGGAGAACAAGATACATAATTAAATCCTAATCCGTAGCAGAACTTAACTGAATGTGGTTCACCCCCATGTTCACCGCAGATACCTACCTTCAGATCAGGTCGTGCTGAACGCCCTTTGTCACATCCAATTTGCAGCAAACTGCCAACACCTTCCTGGTCTAATACTTGGAACGGATCGTATTCAAGAATACCATTTTTGACATAATCATCAAGGAATTTCACAGCATCATCACGACTCATACCAAATGTTGTTTGGGTAAGGTCATTTGTACCGTAGGAGAAGAACTCAGCTTCTGCAGCGATTTTGTCAGCAGTAAGTGCTGCGCGGGGTAACTCAATCATCGTTCCGATCAAGTATTCAATACGAGTACCAGTTTCATTAAAGACTTCTTTCGCAATATCGTCAACAACTTCACGTTGCAATGTGAATTCGTTGATGTGTCCGACAAGTGGTATCATAATCTCTGGTAACACTTTGATACTGCGTTTTGAGACATCTACAGCAGCTTCAAAGATTGCGCGTGCCTGCATCTCAGTAATTTCCGGATAGACAATACCAAGTCTACATCCGCGATGTCCAAGCATTGGGTTGAATTCATGTAATTCCTCTACACGTTCACGAAGCTTTTGTACATCAACATTAATTCTCTCTGCAAGATCAGAGATTTCAGACTCGTTTTTGGGTAAAAATTCATGTAATGGTGGATCAAGTGTGCGAATGGTAACTGGATATCCAGCCATAGCCTCAAAAATACCGATAAAATCTGAACGTTGGTGTGAAAGAAGTTTTGTTAACGCTTGTTTACGTTCAAACGTGTCATCCGCAAGTATCATCTCTCGGACCGCATCAATTCCTGTTCCGAAGAACATATGTTCAGTCCTACAGAGTCCTATACCTTCTGCACCGAATCCCCGGGCATTTTTCGCATCTTCTGGTGTGTCTGCATTAGTTCTAATGTCCAGTGTTCTGACTTCATCAGCCCATTCCATTAGAGTCCCAAATTGTCCACTGAGTTCTGGCTGTATTAGAGATACCTGACCGTTGAGAACATCCCCAGTTGAACCGTTGAGCGTTATGAAATCGCCTTCTCCATAACGTTTTCCACCAACGATAAATTCTAATGCTTCTTCATTTATAAAAAGATCAGAACACCCTGCAACACAACATTTTCCCATACCGCGTGCAACAACAGCAGCGTGACTTGTCATACCACCACGAGCGGTCAAAATACCTTCAGCTGCATCCATTCCGCCAATATCTTCTGGTGAAGTTTCTGATCGGACAAGAATAACTTTCTCACCTTCAGCGGCAAGTTCTTCTGCACGAATTGCAGTGAAAACAACCTTACCCACTGCTGCCCCAGGTGATGCAGGTAAACCCTGTGCAATCACCTCAACTGAAGCACCAGGGTCAACACTCGGATGCAATAACTGATCAAGATCGTTAGCAGGGACACGCGTCAAGGCAGTTTCTTTATCAATCAAACCTTCTTCCACCATTTCAACAGCGATGCGAACTGCTGCTTGCCCGGTACGTTTTCCATTCCGTGTTTGCAGCATATAGAGAGTACCGTCTTGGATTGTAAATTCTACATCCTGCATGTCGCGGTAGTGTTTCTCTAATTTCAAACCGATAGCAACTAATTCATCATACGCCTCTGAATTAATATTTCTCAATTCAGAAATTGGTAATGGAGTTCGTATACCAGCAACAACATCTTCTCCCTGTGCATTCATTAAAAATTCACCATAAAACTGGTTTGCACCTGTAGAGGGGTTGCGGGAAAAAGCAACACCTGTACCAGAACTCCCACCCATATTGCCAAAAACCATTGCTTGAACGTTGACAGCAGTCCGTCCAAGCTCTTCTGAAATATCGTTAAGACGACGGTATGTTATAGCACGTGGATTACCTGAAGATTCAAATACAGCATCGCGTGCCATATCCAACTGACGACGGGGTTCATCGGGAAAATCGTTTCCTGTTTTCTGTTTGATAACACCCTTGAATTCCCTGACAAGTTCCAATAGATCAGATGCTTCTAATTCCGTATCTAATGTCACACCTTTATTCTTTTTCTTTTCTTCAAGTAGGTGTTCAAATTCATCGTGGTCAACACGTAACACAACATTACCAAACATCTGAATAAATCGTCGGTATGCATCGTAAGAAAAACGCTCGTTTCCAGACTTTGTGATTAATCCCTTCACTGCATCGTCATTTAGACCGAGGTTCAGAATTGTATCCATCATCCCAGGCATTGAAACAGCAGCACCCGAGCGTACAGATAAAAGTAATGGATTTTCTGTGTCTCCAAATTTTGCTCCAAGTGTATCTTCCAATTTATGAAGGTTCTCGGTAATTTGTTGGTCAAGACCACTGGGATACTTTCTATCGTTAGCATAGTAAAATTTGCATACTTCAGTGGAGATCGTGAATCCCGGTGGTACTGGAATGCCGAGGTTTGTCATCTCAGAAAGATTTGCTCCTTTACCACCAAGTAATAGTCTCATGGTGGCATCACCTTCACCTTTACCAGCTCCAAAGAAGTAAACATACTTCGGTTGTGTCATTAATTTCCTCCAATTATTTTATGTCGTCTGTCAGTAGTCACTTTACTTGATATAGCCATAATCATAAACTATCTACCATAGTCTTCCACTGACTGCTATTTGTCAATTATATCGAATAAATCATACGACTTGCTTCTTCAAATTCAGGTTCAAGTGGATCTGTTGATAGATAGAGTTTCTGATATGGTTCATATAATTGTATATAACTCCAATTTACACCACAAAGGACTTTTCCATTATTTACAAGTTTGATAAATCTACCACGGAACTTTGCTCTCGTCCTTTCTGGTGGGGAATGCATCGCACGACGAATCTGCGTGTCGTCCAAAATTCTTTCCGTTAATCCACGTTTTTCCGCTTTATAATATATACTGGTATCTTGACGGATATTGTGATATTCCAAATCCAAACGTCTTACTTCTGCAGAATTCCAGTCGACGGAACGGCGTTTAACATAAGCTTCTATCCACTTTCTTTTGATGACCCAATCAAGTTCGCGATCCAATTGCATCGGATCTTTTTCAAGACCGGTCATAACGTATTCCCATCGTGTCATAACCTCGTCAGTCGTAGGGTCAGATTCTGCTTGTTCCAGATACCGTTTTGCACATTCGAAGTATTGCCATTGGAGTTCTATTGCAGATAGTCGTTTCCCGTTTTCCAGTTCAATAAGACGTTTGCATGAAACATCCTCAGATATTTCGTGTATGGCTTGGACAGAGTTGCGTAGGGCAAAACGTTCAGTTATAAAATGGTCCTCAATCATACGCAGAATGATACCAGTTGTTCCGACCTTCAGAAAAGTTGATAATTCGGACATATTGGAATCACCGACGATGACGTGCAAGCGTCTATATTTTTCTCTGTCAGCATGGGGTTCATCGCGAGTATTGATAATACCACGTGCGGTAGTAGTAGCGATGGATATTTCTTCTCGGATGTGTTGTGCGCGTTGGGAAATCTCATAGAAACCTTGGTCGCTTCGTTTAATTTTTCCCGCGCCAGTATAAATTTGTCTGGTAACAAAAAAAGGAATGAGTTGTGATGCTAACTGCCGAAAACTAACTTTTTCGCGCTCCATAAGATAGTTTTCATGGCAACCGTAGGTATTCCCCACGGTATCTAAGTTATTTTTAAAGATGGAGATTTTTCCGCGAAAACCGTCAGCACGCATTCTTCGTTCAGCGGTTGTTGCAAGTCGAGTGACGATGCGCTCTCCTGCTTTATCGTGCGCTACCAGTTCAATAACATCATCACATTCTGGAGTTGCATATTCAGGATGGCAACCAATGTCTTGATAAAACCGTGCTCCATTTTCAAGAAATACATCTGGATACATCCGACCAGATATAATTTCACGAAACAGATACATTACAACATTCTGAACAGTCAGTTTCTTGCCTTTGTTTTTGTCTGGGGTACAGATAATCCCGTATTCGGTTTCCAACCCGTATATTCTACGATGCATGATTAAATATCTCTGCTATCTCTTCAACTGAAAACCGACGAAATTTACGTCGTCCAGAAGTCACATCAAGACAACTAACTTCTATTGTCTGTGGTGTTATCTCATACGGTTCTGATTCGTCAACTTCAATAGATTCAAAAGTGCGTGAGGCAAGCTTCAGTGCATCTGCTAATTCTAAACCTTCTGTGTATGTTTCATTCAGTTTTTCAGTAATAGCGTCTGCCCTACCACCTATTACAGCAAACTTTTCACTTTCCTCATAGGTGCCATCAAACGTTATTTTATAAATCTGACTCTTTACTCCAGGATTACTATCCACTTCGCAAACGAGAAGTTCAATCTCAAGCGGTTTTACATCCCACCCTTGTGCTATTGCACTCATATGTTGTGAGTATAAGTTGGTCAACCATTTCCCAGTAACATCTTCACGGTAATAGGTATATCCTTTAACCTCCGCTTCACGAATACCTGCAACTCGAAGTGCCTCATATTCTGAAACACGCCCAGTAGAAGCAAGCGCGATTCTGTCGTATATTTCGGAAATCTTGAATATTGTTCTTCTGGGGTTCTCGGCTACCATCAGAAGGCCGTTGTTATATTCTAAAACAACCACCTCCTTTGCTTGTTCAATACCACGATCAACAAAAACCTTTTTATCTTCCCAAATTTGATCGGGTGAAACATAATATGGCGTTGACATTTATCCCTCAATAATTAAAACTAAATGAATACAGACTTACTTTCGCTCTAAACGTGAAACTAATTCATGGAACATATCTTCAACAGTTTCCTCTGAAACATCAGATACACCTTCTTCTGTGATAACTGTCAAAGTAGGAAAGATTTTTCTAATCAAGTCGGGACCACCGGTAGCGATATCCTCGTCTGCAGCATCCCATATTGACTCAATTACTGCCTTTAATGCGGATTCTTGTGACATATCTGGTTGAAATAACTTTTTGAGGGTAGTCCTTGCATCTTTTCCACCAGAACCAATGGCATAATAGGAATCTTCCTCGTAACGTCCACCAAGTACATCATATTTAAATATCCGTCCTTTCCCCTGTTTCAAGTCATAACCTGCAAATAGAGGTAGGACAACTAAACCTTGCATAGCTAAACCTAAGTTTGTTCTGACAAGGTTTGAAAGATAATTCGCTTGTCCATCCAAACTTAAGGAAGTTCCTTCCATTTTTTCGTAGAACTCCACTTGAACTTGGAATAACTTAGCAGTTTCAAAACAAGGTCCCGCAACACCCGCGATTGCTATTGCAGAATGTCTATCAATTTTAAACACTTTCTGAATACGTCTTTCACCGACTTGGTACCCTTCGGTTGCTTGACGGTCACCTGCAATAATTACACCCGTGTCATAGACAAGTGCCAGTACAGTAGTCC
>VYFM01000147.1 GCA_009842375.1 Candidatus Poribacteria bacterium
GTGCAAACGCCCCCGCGGCCACGCCGGGCGGGGTTCGGGGGGGAGGATTCTCCGGAATATCTCTCCGGTTTCAGCCGCCCGGTTTCCTGGCCCGCGGGGGCGGGCGGTACATCATGTGCATGCCGGTGCACCGCATCCATGCCCATATCGCGCTGACGGTGATTGCCCTGCTGCTCGAGCGCATGGCCGAGCACGTCTGCGGGGATACCTGGCGCAAGATCCGGGACGATCTCAAGGGGATAAAACTGGTGAAATTGATTGGCCCGAACGGGGCGTTCCTGCAGGTCACCGAGCCCCGTCCGGACGTATCCAACCGATTGAAATCCCTGGAGATTCCCCCTCCGCCAACGATCCTGAAGCTGGGCTGATCCCCTGGTGACATGGGTTCTCATGGGAAAACCCGTAACGTCCTGATTTTGCTCTGAAAACCCGAATCCTGTATCTAGGCGGTGTCAAGCTGGGGTCTGACGGCATCGTTGAAATTCCGGCAACTTGCCAGTCTTTTGGTATCCGGATCGTTCCGGCGTAAGATTTCATTTCATACAGATCAACACACTCGAATCCCAGCCACTTCTCACTGCGGCAATAGTACAGTGGCGGCAATTGGCCACACGGCACCAACCCAACGACCACTTTCATCACGCACATCATCCATCATCTTTTGCCGAATATGCACATCTTCCCTGACTAGTCGTGTAACAAGATCGGAACTCAATTTTGGGCAAGCTAACTGTGCTCCCTTGTGCCTGACGTTATTCCAAATAATTTCTTCAACCAACTCGCCATCCTTTCGCCCCAACTTCTCTACCATTTGGTTGGATTCAGAGATAGCAAATAACTGAAGTTGATGATCAAAATAGTAGTTATCGACAAATCGCGCCGTAACATAGCTGAGAATTATGACAGGTTCCGCAGTCCCTCCTGAGAAAATTTCCAGGTAGTTCCGATCGAACACCCCGACTCCTACCGCAAGAGAGTCCATGCTATCAGTGTCCTTTGGCGTTCGTATTGACTGAAGTGCAACCGACACAATTGGATGATCGATTCCACCACTTTGGTGCCGTTCCACCGACGACGAGAGAGTCGCAGCTTCTCGATCGAAAACCACCCATCTATTTTTCTTTTTCGACCTCCCATCTCTGATTAAGAACTGTTCAGCGTATTTCTTCACCCCTTGAAATGATTCCGAATTGCTGTCGAAGACTACTTTTTGGTACTCAATTTTGTTATCCGTCTTGTCAAGCTTTTTTGCTTCAAATAGTAATTCGACCAAATGCCCCATGTTAGCGCGCCCTTTATCCTCGGGAAGCTCTGTAACTCTATGTTGCCGAAGTTCGGCATCTACTTGTTCAACGTGTCTTCGTCCGGTCTCCACGGCTCTCCCAATCTCCGCATTTTGGTCATCAATTGCTCCACCAAACAACTCTCTCAGTATCTCTAACGGAATTCCAGCCATAATACGTCGAAAGTACTGTCCCTGTTGCCTCTCGTCTTCGGTCAAATCGGTCACAATTGCAAGTAATCTCTGCATCAACCTGGTATAGATTTCTGCCTCTCTGGAATCCTTTAACAAAATAGTATCCACGATGACAGTGTCTACTGTCCCGATACGATGAACTCGGCCAATGCGCTGCTCCAAAACCATTGGATTCCATGGTAAATCAAAATGAATTAGCCGCCTTGAACACTGGAGATTAATTCCCTCACCACCTGCTGAGCTGGAAACTAGAACTCGCCTGCCAAGCTTGGACGGACCCGTGAACCCCTCAATAATTTTCCGACGTTCATGTGGATCTTGGCCGCCGACTATTAGACAGCAAGGAATTCCATTTCTCTCTACGTATCGTTTTACCTCGTATACGGTATCCACATACTGTGCGAACACGACAAATGGTTCGTCAGCGAACTGGAGGTGCTGTATTAACAATTCGAATTTCGCATTGGCTTCTGGTTTGGATAACAGTGAGGCATATCGCGTAAGGAGACTAGAGAGTCTAATTTTTTCTTCATTCCTGACTTTCGCTACCGCTGGCCCTACAGTGCTACTTGCATCTTCGTCTTCATCTTCTTCATTATTATCCCGACTGACCATTTTGCGTATTTCCTCTAACAATTTATTCGGCTTCTGCGTTACGGGCCAATGCCGATAGGGAATCAGAAGTTTGACCCATTTCAACAATGTCTCATCAGCAGTATCACCGCCAAAGTAACGTATATACCGCTTCAGTAGGAATGCAAATCCAGCCTTTGGTGAGCTGGCAGCGATCTGTAACGCTTGGCTCTTAACGAATCCCAGAGCGCGTCCCTGACTTCCTCCTTCATTCTCCTGCAGCCAATCGAAAAAAATGGCTATGTCATTAAGAAGTCCATTGTATTCTGGTGGAATCTCTGCATAGGATGGATCTCTAACGTCCCTCTTGGGAAATACTGGCTGATCTTCCCAATCGCGAATTTCCTCCTTTGTCCTGTAGATTACACGGCCGGCAAGCGCACGTTCTTGATCCTCTTGAGATGCCTGTCTTCCAAGTCGACACATCATTGTAACCAAGTTCAAAAATACTTCCCGGTTTCCTTGATGTGGTGTCCCTGAAAGAAAATACACACGACCAGCATCCGAAAGGTGGTTATTTACGATTTGATCAACCACGCGATACCATTTTTGCGATGTTTGACTATCGCCAGTACCATACATCCTCAACCGATGACACTCGTCAGCGATAACAACATCCCACATCGTGTCACTTAGTTTCTTTTCCGCATTGGATCCAAATCCAAGTCGATGTAGCGATGCCACTACCCATGTGTCGTGTTCTTTCCTGCCAAGCCGTGCCTGAGGATACTTTTGTTCATCCAATGAATTGTTTCCAAATACCCACAAATCATCTATTCCCATATTTCTCAACTCATCATATACATTGGTCACTAACCCGCCGGGGGTAACATAGAGAATTCTTAGCTTTGAGTTGGCAGCTCGTAGTCGAGCCAGAAGTAGCCCTATTTCTACCGTTTTTCCAAGTCCGACCTCATCGGCGATGAGTACTTCTCTCGGTGCGTCGGGGCGACTCAAGTATTCAACCAAGCTTGTTTGATGTCGCAGTTGCAATACTGGCAGGCTATCCAATTGCCCTTGTCGGTTTTCGGCTTGGAGCCAATACGCTGCCAATCGCCAGAAGTGTTCCTTTGTATACTTTATAGCCGCTGGTTCCATCCTGACAACTTGCATCGCGGGAGGTTCCCAAGGCTGTGGTTTGATAGATTCCACGAAACGACTCGGAATCTGTAACCTTGCCGGATGAGACTCGGGATCAGATGGTGTTATGTCCGAAATTGCCAACCATCGCTCTTCTCCAAATAGACCGGCTCCTTCCGTCTGTACTTCAGCTATCCCCCAATTAGGGCGATCTTGGAAGATTACGTATTCTGGGTTAGACATAATATTACTCTCTACCTTTCTATTTAGATTTGCGGGAGATAAGGGTGACGCCTTCTCCCACCATTCATCGAAATATTGAACAAGCTGAGAAATAGTTTCTCCCGATGTGCCTCCCGAGAGGCCTATCGACACTTCGACATTATGTGGCTTTGGCCCAATTTCCAAAGCTTGTCCGGTTAGATTAGCTGACCCAACCACAGCAGCCACATCATCAAGGATGAATATTTTTGGATGGAATAGACCAATTACATTTGTGAAAGGCCCTAGCCTTACTGGTGTGATTCGAAGCGCAGACTTGTCGCCTGGGAATAACTCTTCAATCCATTGGACGAGCTCCGCATGGTTTTGTGTCACGTCACACAGAATTTTTACTGTTGCTTCGATCTGCTCAGACAGTCGTGCAAGCCAGCGCAATCCCGATGGTCTCACAGTGTATGCTGTGCACCTGATCACTGACGGACGTACAATCGTCGCTTGGTATTCCAGCCAGCTTCGTAGTTCTTCTCCATTCTTCAATGCAACGATTGCTCTGTCGAATGTAAGCCTTCTGTCCCTTATGCCCATTATTCTTATTGTCCAACTAATAGTTAAATATCAGAGGCATCCTAGCCTTAGGTTGCCGAGTTCTGCTTATTGTCTGAAGAGCGATTTTACACCTCAAGGTGTGGAGATTATCTTTCAATGACAATTGGTTGTTGTTCAAAAAAATCGGGGTTATATCATGGTCACGAGCCCGGTTTCTAGAAGGTGGCGGGAAATTATCAACAATACTTTAAATGATGAGGAAGGTTTCGGAAAAACACGAACGGCGCATGCCGACGAACGACAACCGGACCGGTGCAGGGAGTGACGGGATGCCTCCTGACTGGCTGATGACAGTGGATACGAGCCGCATGAACATCCCAGTCCCAGACGCATGAACATGACGGATGCGGGACGGCACGATGTCGTCGGGAAACTGTTCCTCTGTCATTTCCCTGGCCTCCTCGAGGATGCCCAAGAGCAAGGCGAAGGGAGCGATGAAGAGAATTTCCATACCCGTGCAGCGGATCCGTTCGGCGGTATTTCCCGATTTCGAACCTGTCCTGCATGTACGGAATGTCGTAAAGAATCTGAAAAGAAAATAAAACGGATATGAACGGAATGCCATAACTGCGGAGGACGAGACAGGGGAGGATTTCCTGCCGTCCGGGTGGCCATCGCTTCGGCCGATGTCTCCCTGGCCGGTCTTGGGGGCGGGTCCGGACCTGTCCGGGCGGCACGATGTTATCACGACAGTTGCCGACAGCCAGCCATGCCGCCCCCACGTGGTCTTTATCTTTTCCAGTCCCTACAACTACTTCCCGGAACACCATGGGTTTCTTCAGGCCCTGTCTTCGGACCGCAACTCGGAGAGGCGGGGGAGATGACCGGAAGGCGATGCCGGGCGGGGGCCGGTGGAGAGGTTTCTCTGGAAACTCCTCCGCGGATTCCGCCGTCCGGTTTCCCTTCCCTTTTGATCGTCCAGGAGTTTCGCCATGCCCATGACCATACCGGCCGCCCCGGCGCCCCGCGCCGGCGCCCAGACCTTCCTCGTCCACCTCCTCGGCGGCGGCCTCGCCGACACCCGCTACGCGGTCCAGCATTACCGCTCCCGTGCCGATGGCGACATCGTCCCCATCCACCCGGGAGAGGAAAAGAAGAAAGGCAAGCCCCGGCCCTCGATCATGACCCTCGAGAAAGTCCGGGCGCTCTGCCCCGGGCGGGACGAGATCATCATCGCCACCGGGATCGAACGGAAGGACTGCGGCATGCAGGCCTGGGGCATCCGCGCCTCCGGTCTCCTCCACGACCGCCGCCTCAAGGGTTAGTTTCAGCTTCAGCTGCAGCGTCCGGGGAACCCCGACGGGGACGGCCGTTGCACTCCAGCATCACGTCCAACTGTCACCGGAGATTCAACCATGGCCTACGCAGACCCCGACCGCAGGCGAGCCTCCGACAGGGAACGTTACCATCGAAGAACGGAAGAACGCCGAGCAGCAGGATTGTGCATCCGCTGCGGAAAGCGGGAACCCATCCCCGGCCGCTCGAACTGCCCTACATGCGCGGAGCTGAACCGGAAACGGGAACGGGCGCGGAACGGGCGGCTGAAGGCCGAAGGCCGGCCCAGGCGGGATCGGGTCAAATCCCGCGAGACCGAAAAGAAGCGCTACCGCCGGACCGCGGACGAGCGGATCGCACGGGGATTGTGCCCGCGCTGCGGCAAGCGCTCGCCCGAACCGGATCGGGCTCTCTGTGCTCCGTGTGGCGACAAAGTGCGCACCATGGCCAGGGCCAGATACCACAAGGGCCGGGCAGCTGGTCTCAAGTACGGCGGGCGCCGCATGGAATCAAGACGACGCAGCGCCAGGATCCGTTCCGAGCGCCGGAGGCAAGCCTGGCTGGATGCGGGGCTCTGTACCCGTTGTGGTCAAAACCCACCTGCAGAAGATGGAACAACCTGCATATCGTGCCGAAGCAGGCGGCAGGGAATCGAACGGAAGAGGTACCACGACCGCAAAGCCGCCGGCTTGTGCGTGCGTTGCGGCGAGGCGTCGACCTTCGACGGCGCCGCCCTCTGTCTTTCCTGTACCGCGCTCGAGGCCGAAAGCGGGCGGCAGGAACGGAAGAACGCCGCCTCCCGGAGACGGTACGGGGAACGCAGGCAGGCTGGAGTCTGCACCGACTGCCGGATGCCGAGTCATGGCGCATCCCGGTGTCCCGAGTGCGCGCAGAAGTCATATGAGAGGTCCTCCCACTTCCGCGGCATCCCCAGCTGGGACCCGGAGTTCATCGTGGTCGACCTGGAAACCGGGGAGGAGCACGGGCCCTTCGACAGCCGGCCGGACGCCGACGCCTGCGCGGCGTTTCTCAAGCTGCCTCCGGGTGGGTTCGAGGTCGTCGCGGAGAACCATCCACTCGCAGGCTCCGTGGGCTGGTCGTGACCTTCTACTTCCGAAGCTGGCCCAGAAGGACGCCGTGGCATGGGCCGCCGGCCCGGGGTCCGTCATGGCGGTGGCGTCCCGGCCGTGTCCACTGCTCCGCCGCCGGCCGGCGAACCGCCGCGGCGTCCCGGTTCCGCCTCCCTACTCCGTAGCCGTCCCGCCGGCGGCCGGCCAGGGGGCCGCCCGCAGCGTCCGGGAAAATCGCCGGAGAAGGCAGGGGAAGTACGCGCCCCGTTTGCATGACTTGATCGTCAATACACGATAGGGGGACGAGGCGAGCGGCCGGAGTGTAACCGTAACCGGCCATTCTGGGGCGTTATTCCTTTCGGCTCCGTCCATGGTTACGC
>VYFM01000502.1 GCA_009842375.1 Candidatus Poribacteria bacterium
GTGGTGGCATGGGTCGTGCCCATGCGCGTAGTTGGAACGGATCTGGACGTGCAAAAGTAGTCACTGCATCAGATATAAGTGCAGACTCTGCTGCGAAATTTGCAGATGAACTTTCACTTCCGTCTCATTATACCGATTTCGAGGAAATGTGTGAGAAAGAAGAACTTGACATTGTTAGTATTACAACATGGCAAAGTGTACGTGCTGAACCGACCATCGCTGCAGCTGAAAACGGTGTATTAGGTGTTATTACCGAAAAACCGATGGCAGCCTCCGTTGGAGATGCACAGGACATGATGGATGCTTGTGAAAAAAACGGAACAAAACTTGTAGTCGGACACCAAAGACGATTTAGTGCTCAGAACTGCGAAGCACGTCGACTCATACAAGAAGGTGCAATTGGACAACCTCAGACGATGTTACGTCGTGATGGACACGGATTACTCAATCGTGGTACTCATGAAATCGACGAAATGCGATTTATCTTGGGTGATCCGGATCCACTTTGGCTTATTGGACAAGTATCACGCAAAACTGACCGTTGGGAACGTCGTGTCCGAACAGAAGACCTGTGCATGGCTGAAATCTGTTTTGAAAACGGGATCCGTGGTATTTATGAGAGTGATTTACCGGGTCCTGGTCTACGAGGTGATGCGGTCTATGGTGATGATGGACAATTGCGTCGTGGTGGAGATGGTACGATTGAACTCCTAAACAGTAAAGCTTCAGGTTGGCAAACCATCAAACCACGTCAGAGTGAACCGAATCAGTTTAGCGAGATGTTGGCATGGATTGAAGGTGATATTGATGAGCATCGCAATGCTGGTAGACATGGTCTCTGCACAATCGAAATTCTAATGGCATTCTACGAATCGGTCCGTCTACAAGATGTTGTTACCTTTCCATTGACAACCCGACCAAATCCTCTTGATCTGCTTGTTGAAGGTGGCAAGTTACCGGTTCATAAAGAAGGTCGTTACGATATCCGTGCCCCATTTCCCGAACAGAAATAGTTATTTTTTCAATTCTATCCATGCAGTGGGCGGTTTTTCCGCCCATTTTCCTTTAACAATCTACCTCTTTTCCTTCACTTCCGTAAACATCCATCCGTTCCTGAGTTGTTATTTCTTCAGAATTTGCAGGCTTATAGTGAAATTGGAGTGCCCTTCTTCTTTGTGTTGTTTGATTAGCTGGACTGCCGTGATGTAGCAATCCGTGCCAGAATAGGCATCCTCCTGGCGGTAGTGGGACCACAGTATCGCGAGCAATAGGGACATGTGTATCGCATATTTGCCAGTCTCTACGTTTGAAGTGTATCATTGGTCCTTCGTTATGTGACCCAGGTATGATGTGCATACATCCATTTTCTGCAGTTGCTTCATCTAAGGCGATCCACACACCAACAACGGTTGTTCCATCTTGTAGGTTGAAATAGGCACAATCTTGATGCCAAGGTTTCTCTGAACCAAATCGTGGTGGTTTTACCAACGCCATGTCTTGAAATAGTACAGGTTTGTCTCCCATAATTTTTTCAAGGACACCGAGTAGTCCATCATGTTCTGCTAAGGCATTCAATCGTGGTTCATAATTTACATAATTAAATATTTTTCTTATCGCATCACGTCTTTCATCTGCATTCATTTCACCTTTTTGCTTTGCGAGTGTCGGTTCAAATTGGATTGCTCTGAAGTCAGGATTATTTCCGTCCATCAAATAAACCATACCATCTAAAGCATCCTGAACTTCATCTGCTGTGAATGCATCTTCTATGACAAGATAACCGTGCTGATGAAAGTACTGAATATCTGCTTCAGTTACTCCTGCGAAACTACCAGAGATACCTTTTGCTACTGTATCAAAACTATACAATTCCTCTGGGTATGATATTGGAAGTGGTTGAGAATCGATTGTTGCTGATGCCCTTGTTTCAGGTTGATTCATCTCTATTCTCCTTATATTTCTCCTTGTCCTTCTTGCTCAAGTAATGTTAAGAACTCGCTAACTCGGTTGATAGATGCTTCAGCGCGTTCTCTTTCTGACGCACTATTCTCTTCTTCCGCAGCCCACTGTTTTCGTAAAGGAAGCCACTCACATTTCAGATATTCAAGTTGATTAAGAAAATGTGGGTCTTCTGTCTCACTGACAAAATACTCAATTACACCGAGTAAACCGTATTTTCGGTTGATCTCCATATCTTCTAATTCACCAACCATTTGTGCGAAAAGTTGTTGATTTCTATCTTGTCGCGCTTGTGCGACTTCACGCGAAGATTCGGTTAGCAGTTTATCAACAAATTCCTGTTTGGAATTGATCCAACGTGGTAGATTTCTGACGTATTCCTCCAAATCAAAATTACCGCGTTGTAAAGCAAAATATGCATGAATATGAATATTGCGAAAAAAGCCAGTATAACCTATATTTGGGTCCATTGTGTCTGCGTCATATAGTATCTGGTTCTCAATGCTTCCGTACAACAGCTTAAAGTCTTCAGCGGTAAGATTCATCGGTTTTAAATGGGCTAAAACAACAGATGTAGCGGCTTCCACAAATGCTGGTTCAAAATCATACATCCCCAGGATGTTCTCAGTAATGACAGCACCAGATTCGTGATGTACCTTTCCGTGTAGGTTGTGTTTATCGTAAAGTTCGGTCACAACATTATTCCTTGCAGGTGTGAGCATTTCGTTCAACCAGAAACCGTTGTGATCAAGAATACGTTTCCCATTATCGTCTGTTAGTATTACACCATCGTATCGTTTTGTAATGTCATGTAACGTGCCAGCCACTTCCAGAAGCTTGACATCACCACCTTCACGTCTTCCAAGTTCCATACTCATTGCACGAACACGCATCGTGTGGTTCCATGTATAGTGTCGCCATTGGAATCCAACTCTATTATGATCCCATAAACTAAAAGTTTCAGTTGCCAGAGTTTCCAATTCATTCAAGACTTGGTCATAATTCATATTAACCTCTTTTACTTTTTTCGTTATACTTTACACGGATAAGTGCTAATCCATTTGCTGGAGCAGAAGTGCCTGCTACTGATCTGTCCTTTGCCTTTAAAATACGATGAAACTGATTACATGCTCTATCCACATTTCCAGAGACATCTTTAGTGCATTTCAGAGCAGTACCAACAATTGCTCGAACCATACCGCGTAAGAATGAATCTGCTTCTATTTCAATGTACACAAATTCATCATTTTTCCAACATCCGGCATCAATTACCTCACAAATTGGGTTAATTCTATTGCTTCCAGTTTTTTGAAAAGAGGAGAAATCTCTTCTTCCAAAAATACTTTTGCATATTGTATCAATTGAGTCAACATCTAATTCTTTTGGATGGAAATGACATGTCCTCCACAATAGGGCAGATCTATATGGACGATTTAATATAGTGTACCGATACCTTCTGCTTGTTGCTTTGAAACGGGCATGAAAGTTTGCAGGGACTTCATTCGCTGCAGAAACGACAATATCACTCGGAAGAATAGCGTTGAGTCCTTTTTGAAAAGCAACTGTAGGTATTTCTGAGGCTGTGTGGAAGTTTGCTACCTGCCCTTCAGCGTGTACGCCAGTATCTGTTCTACCTGCACCGACGATTTGTGTCGGTGTGTTTGTTAACTGAGTTAATGATTTTTCGATAGTCCCTTGAATAGTAGGTAGATTTGGTTGTGTTTGCCATCCACAATAATTTGTCCCTTCATATTCAAGTATAAGTTTTATGTTTCTCATTATGTCACGTTAAAACGTCAAATGCAAGTAAATAACAAGATATATCAGATAATACGCAACTTTTATATCCTATGCAACAAAAAAGTGTTGCAATATTATCTAATCTTCCGCTACAAAACCCAATCCTTTAGGTTTGAGATGTAGTCGCGGCAGTCCTTGTTATATTAAAAAACCTGTTGACTTTTGGTGTGAAATACTGTATACTTTGCTTAAGTTGCACAGACACTTGTGTCGCTTTTGCAGCTACTACGGCAGGCATGCCGAAAGTTACCAAATCAACGGTATGAATGCCATTAAGGCATTCACCGCCTGTGGAGTCCAACTAAGACCTCAATCTGAGGCACGAGAGACGGAAGCAGGAAGAGCCGTTTGGCAGCAACAATCGCTGTCAATATAAAAGCGAAGAATCCCCACGCTTTAGCGGGGGGAGTATGTCAATCTGTTGAAGTGTCAATCATTGAATTCTATCCTTATGAATTTATATGCGAAATAGTGGAGGCAAAATGGAATATCTTACTTATGGCAATACAGGTTTAGAAATATCACGTCTCTGCTTCGGGGCAGGACATCTTGATAAGTTATATGACATTCAAACTGGTGCCAAACTCATGTTGAAGGCACTTGACGAAGGTATTACCTTTTGGGATACAGCCGAAGGATATGGAACTCAACCTCACCTTGGCGAAGCAGTCCGACAGATTAACAGGAATGATATTGTTATCCAGACAAAAACTGCCAATAAAGATCATAAAAGTGCAGCTGCAAGTATTGATAAAGCATTACGCGAACTACAGACAGAATATATTGATGTAATGCTACTCCACGCCATATCTTCTCCTGAAGATTTAGAAACAAGAGAACGTGAAGGAGCATTTGATGCGTTTCGCGAAGCAAAAGCTGCGGGTAAAGTTCATGTAATTGGTTGTTCCACACATTTATATACAGGTGCAGTGATGGATGCAGTGATTGATCATCCTGAGATTGATGTTATCCTAACAACCGCGAATAAAGAAGGTAGGATGTTGGAAGGAGGTCCATTCGATAAACATTTGGAATACATAGAACGTGCATACAACCTCGGTAAAGGAATTAGCATTATGAAGGTAATCGTCCAAAATGACATGCCTGAGGAAGATATGCCAGAATGGATTGAATGGGCATTTAACCTTGAGACTGCACACGCCATAAACCTCGGTATAACGGAAGATCGACATATTACACTTGATGTTGGTCTGGCCCGCGCAAGTGCAAGAAGACGACTTATCCAAAGCAAAGCAGCATAATGTGGAATGCTGAATACCTCATATTGCATCTACTGATAAATGAAACAGTTACGAGGTAAACCACTCAAAGACTTTCTAAAACAGGTGCAACAACCCAAAAGGGATCTGATTTTTATTCTACAAGATGTGCAAGATCCAATTAACGTTGGTTCAGCATTTCGTATTGCAGATGCTTGCAATGTTCAAGAGCTTATATTAACAGGTATAAGTGCGAAACCACCTCATCCACTGCTGCGAAAAGTTGCAAGAGGTAAGCAAAGACGCGTCAAATGGAGTTATACAGAACAAGCCTCTGATGCAATTATATCGTTAAAATCAAAAGGGTTCATGAGTTGTGCGTTAGAACTCACGCCAAAATCTATTCCCTACTATGAAGTAGAATTACCAGACAAAATATGTCTTATTGTTGGTCACGAAGATCATGGCATAACCAAACGGACACTTGCCGTCTGTGATATGTTTATATTTCTACCGATGTACGGTAAGGGTACATCAATGAATGTTCATGTGTCACTTGGTATTGCTGCATATCACATATTACATGCTCCAAGGAATACATAATGTCAGATACGATGCGCGCTATTATGTGTCGTGGTCCTTATGATTACCAACTGGAACAGGTATCGATCCCACAAACTGGCAGAAATGAAGTAGTAATAAAAGTAAAAGCATGCGGTGTTTGTGCGAGTGATATAAAATGTTATACTGGAGCACCGCTTTTTTGGGGAGATGAACATAGAAAACCTTATGTTGAAACTCCTGTGATATCCGGTCATGAATTCATTGGGGAAGTAGTCCAACTTGGGGAAGGGGCAAGCGAAAAATATGGATTACAACTTGGTGACATAGCAATCGCTGAACAGATTGTTCCTTGTTGGGAATGCCGATACTGCCGCACAGGTAAGTATTGGTTATGTCAAATCCATAATATCTATGGATTCCAACCAGTTGTGAATGGTGGTATGGCAGACTTTATGAAGTTTCCTGCACGATCACTTGTTTACAAGGTACCAAATGAAATGCCGATCGCGAATGCTGCTATGATTGAACCGCTTGCTTGTTCTATCCACGCTGTTCAACGTGGTAATATCGAATTTGGTGATGTTGTTGTCATTGCGGGTGCTGGCACACTCGGTCTTGGAATGATAGGTGCTGCAAAGTTGAAAAATCCAGGCACTCTCATTGCAATTGACCTAATCACAAAAAGACTGGATATAGCCAAAAAACTTGGTGCTGATATAACAATCAACCCATCTGAAGAAGATGCTGTTGAAATGGTTTTAGACCTAACAGAGGGTTATGGTTGCGATGTCTATATTGAGGCTACTGGACATCCAAAGGCGGTTGAACAGGGACTTCACATGATACGTAAAGCTGGTACATTCGTTGAATTTAGTGTCATGCGGGAACCTGTAACAGTAGATTGGACAATCATAGGGGATACGAAAGAGTTAGATATCCACGGTTCACATTTAGGACCTTATGCATATCCACTTGCAATAGATTATATTCACAGCGGTAGTATTGATGTAAGCCATATTGTGACACATCAGCTTCCATTAGACGATTATATAACAGCATTTGAGATGGTACAAAAAGGGACTGATTCAATCAAAGTACAGTTAGTGCCATAGATGAAAATGATACTATTCATTACAAATTGCT
>VYFM01000647.1 GCA_009842375.1 Candidatus Poribacteria bacterium
GTGCAGCGTGTCCGCAACCTAACAGGTTACGCTACAATTGTGTGCAAGTAATTATAGTTTCCACTATAAGGTGAAGTATAGTAGATATAGCGTGACAAATCACACCATATCTGCTTTTCATAAAAAATATTGAAAACTAAATAACCCTGTATAAAAGGTGTTTTCCTTGACTTAAAGCACATTCTTACATTCATACACACATGAGTTTTCTATTGTGGCAAATGCCTTTTACACTTTTTGGATTTGCTATTATCGCAGCTGCAGTTTTTCCTCAAAGAATAGAATAAAAACGAGAATGTATTTCGTTATTGAGGAAATCGCATAATCAACTTAAGATTGGGTTATTTTAACTCTACAGTCAGTCAATAGGAGAAATGTATGGACAAACAAGTTATGACAAACGAAGAAAATTATGCTTTTGATGTGGCAGGATACCTGCACATTCCAAGCGTACTCAATCAAGAGGAAGTATCCTTATTGAATGAAGGTTTGGATGTAATCGGAGATAATGAGAATCTATTAGGAGGAACGAGTTCTCACCGCGAATTGTTCAGAGATTTACTCATCCACCCAACATTAGTCTGGTATTTAAACCAGATCATAGGACACGGTTTCCGTCTTGATCAAGCTCCGCGATTGTTGGGACAGCGAAAGCAAGAAATTAGCACAAAACTACTCGGTGGTGATGAACCGAGAAATCCTTCCTTGGCATATCGGCAACAAAACGGACGAAGGAGTTGTCAGGGAGTGAAAGCAATCTGGGTATTAGATGATGTCGCAGAAGGAGACGGTGGATTGGTTGTTGTTCAGGCAAGCCACAAAAGCAACGTCGAAACTCCAACCGATTTAGCAACAGGGGTTGACGATATGGGGTTAGTGAAACAGCCAGAACTAAAGGCAGGAGATCTGTTTTTAGTCGCCGAACCCACACTTCAAGGAATTCGTCCCTGGACGAGTCAGCCAAAAAGGTTATTAACCTATTGGTATGCAGCACGTGCAGCAATACAATCCAATCCTCCAGGACCTTTCTCAGAAACCGAAGATTTACCCGGTTGGAAAGACGTGGCAACACCTGCACAAAATGCTGTAATGTATAGACCTGGATATAAGGGTTCAACTCCTCCACCTGTTTTGAATACAGACGGTGAACAGACTTGGGTTGAGGAAGACTCAGCCGTCATTCATCCTTCAATTTATATTCGAGATCCAAACTCAGGTATTGATGAGAAAGAATTTTACTTCTGGGATCTAAATGGATACCTTGTGGTGCGTGGTGTGATGGATGAACAGTGGTTGGCAGAGGCAAATGAAGCGGTGGATAAATTCCAAGATCGTATCGTCGTTGGTAGTGAGCTTGCGGGAGGATCTGTAAGTCAAGCAGGCACGGGACGACCACTGCTGTCAGGATTGTTAGATCTACCTGATCCCTATAATGCTCCATTTAGACGTATGATCGCACATCCCGTTGTCGTGCAAAGACTCAATTGGATGGGTAGTAGCGGATATCGCACGGGTGGTGCGACCGTATTCTGTGCAGTAAATGGTACATCAGGACACGCGTTACACGATGGGAATGAACCGATGAGTCCATCACGTGGTTATTTCTTTAAGAACGGACGCAGTTATGCAGAGACCGTCACCATTACTTGGCAATTACGCGATGTCGAACCAGGACTGGGTGGGTTTGCATGTGTCCCTGGTTCTCACAAGACACAGTATTCTATGCCACGTGGTATACGAACCTGTGATGACACAATGGGTTTGGTTGTGCAACCCGTTATGAAAGCTGGAGATGTGCTCTTCTTTATGGATGGGGGTTGCACACACGGTGCCTTAGCATGGAAGAATCCAATTCCCCGACGTGGTGTCCTGATAAAGTATCAGTCAAAAAACACAAACTGGGGTGGTGGTGTTGTCGACCCACAAGACAGGTGGGGTGAAATGGTTGAAGATATGACTGAAGAACAATTCGCTGTTATGCGAGGTCCAGAACGCGATGGAGGTAGACGAACCATACCTCGACTTGTCGTTGAGGATGGACAGGTGTTTGTTTCATACGATCCAGAAGGTGATAGCTATTCCTCTAAGTATCGAAAGCCTGGTGAAAAAAGATAGTAGCAGTCATCATCTCAACCCCGGTCAGCGATCGCTATAATTGCATAATCCGTATCTTAATATAATACTAAAGGTAGGTATCTAATGTCCCTTATGACGGATAAGACTCTCGTTAGTTGGTTCTGCTTTGATGAAGAAACCCCAAAACACTGCAGTGTGATTACCGTACAGTCAGCCGATAAGTATGATGCACTTGCTTTTGGCCAGGATGTTCCTGGAAAATGGTCTATTGCAAGCGAGGATAACGGACGAACACAAACTACAGAACAACTTGAGCAAAATCCAGAACAGAAAATAGTACTCGGACAGTTCATGATGATGGCAGCCGTTTTCAAGGATAATTCCGTTACTATTTATCGGGATGGAGAAGTTTATACTAACTACAAGATAGATGAACCGATTGATTTTCTTCATAGTCCATATCTACAACTTGTCATTGGAACAGTCAATCTGAATGTTAACTATGCAACATCATTTAAGGGAAAAGTTAAGGATGTTAGGATATATTCACAGGCATTGACACAAGAGCAGCTTAGAGACTTGAGACCGAATGAACCATCTGAAATTCAACCGTTCAGTTGGTATGATTTCTCTATAGATGGTTGGTGGGATGATCGTGCTGGAAAATTTCCAGAGTTTAAGAATATTGCAGCGATAAAAGAAAATGAAGATGACCCATATATAGTATTCGACCATGACAATAGACACATGTTTACCATGGACAACGAAGCTGTCCGGATCGTTCGTGATTTTCGTCAACAACTGATGCACGACCAAGGACGACCAACATACCATCTGGTGAATTCGGATGGTGATAACGAAAGAAACTATTCCACTGATCCCAATTTCATGATTCATTGGAAAGGTCAGTATCATTTCGGTTATATGTATAAAGGGGATGAGCACGCTTTTGGTCATTTTACAAGTATTGATCTTGTCCACTGGAGGAGACGCGGAGACTGTGCATTGGGTAGTGGTGGCTGTGGAACAGGTGGTACGATTATAACTAAAAATGGTAAAAAGGTCATATTTGTCGGAATATTTGGAGGACGTGCGACCTATGTTGAGGCTTCGGATGAGCATCTTGAAGACTGGTCTAAACCTATTGAGATTGATGTTCCACAAGATGCGCGTGAAGCAGATTATTGGGTTTTCTGGGATCCAACAGCATGGGTGGAAGGAGATTATTACTATATTTTTACTGGTGATCACGCTATGAAGGATACACGTCCAGAATTGGGTAACTGGTATAAAAGAACGACTCTTATGCGTTCGAAAGACTTTAAAAAGTGGGAATTTCTCGGTGAATTTATGACAAAAGAGTTACCGGGACTTGAACATCACGATCATTCTTGCACTGATTTCTTCAAACTGGGTAACAAGCACATGATGCTGCTTATAAGTCATAGTTGGGGTGCACGCTATTATCTGGGTGAATGGAAAGACAACAAGTTCACACCAGAGTTTCATACCAAAATGAGTTGGACATACAATTATCGCGGAATACCTATCTATTGGGCACCCAAAACTTTTCTCACTCCAGACGGAAGGAGAGTTGTCATAACCAATATACAGGTTAACCTTGGCAACACTTTATGGAGCTGCGTATTCTCATTGCCGTGGGAGTTGAGTCTACCTGATGATGGAGTTGTCAGAATAAAACCCGTTCGAGAACTTGAAATTCTACGTTACAACGAAATGAATGAGAAAAATATCGTAGTCAGAGATGGGCAAGACTACAGATTGAAGGAAATCTCAGGTGATACGCTTGAACTGAATGTAATAATCAAGCCAACCGATGCGAAAGACTATGGTGTAAAAGTATTCTGTGATATAAACAACCAGAATGGGATGGAGATCTTTTATTCAGCTGAGGAGAAGACGATTTCGATAGGTGATGGCAATGATGAGCAAAAACTGTATGGTAGTTCCCATGCTTATGGTATTGCACCTTTTGAGTTGAATGCAGGTGAAGATTTGAATTTACGGATATTCATTGACAGAGCACTTATAGAAGTTTTTATCAATGAACGACAGGCAGTCGTCCAAAGTCAGATGCATAATCCTGAAGATGTTGGTATATGCCTTTACACTTTCGGTGGAGATATTATGGCAGATGTAACTGGTTGGAAGATGGCACCTTCAAACCAATGGTAAAAGTGATACTGAAAATGCAGCCATAGATATCATTCTAAATACTTTATCAACTTGTTGATTATTCAGAAAGGGATATAAAGTGTCAGATGGATAATACTTTAACATCTCCTCCTAACATCGTACTGATTATGTGTGATCAGATGCGACATGATGCGGCTGGATTCGCTGGAAGTCATATAGTTAAAACACCAAATCTCGATCTCCTGGCTGCGAGCGGTGTTTGTTTTGAAAACGCATACTGTGCATCACCTGTCTGCTCACCGGCACGTGCAAGTTGGCTAACTGGACTCTACCCACACGCTCATCTACAACTAAAGAATTACGGACCAAAAAAAGCAGGTAAATTCGGTTGCTATCTTCCTCACGATAGGATAACTATAGCGGACATACTCAAACGTGCAGGATATAGATGCGGTATAGTTGGACCTTGGCATTTAGGGGACGATCACCGTCCACAACACGGATTTACTGATTTTTGGTGTACCTATCGCTATCAAGGAGATTATCCTGACAAATTGTTTGACTATTTTGATACGGAAGGAGTTGATAACTTATATCTCTCAAATGCCGCGGGAATGACAAAATACGGCAATACACTGGAATTTGGCTCAATCACAGACCCCCGACAACAACGCACCACTTGGACAATGGATCGATCAATTGAATTTGTAGAACAACAAGATGATGATACACCATTCTTCCTATTTGCCAGCATCAAAGATCCACACCCTCGTATCTTAGTGCCTCCACAACTTTTGTCTCATTATCAAGAAGATGACATGCTGATATCTCCTTCGTTTCGTGACCCGCTTGATGGGAAACCAAAATTTCAACTGCGAGGAAAATTCCGTATACCTTCATCTGTTACGGAAAGTGAATTCCAGAGAATGATGACATATTATTACGCATTAATCACGCATATTGACAACCAAGTTGGACGACTGTTGAATACGCTTGAGGGGACGAATACGATTGTCGCATTTATTAGTGATCATGGAGAATTACTCGGTGATCATGGTTTCACTGAGAAATGTCTGATGTATGAGGGTTCAGTTCGGGTTCCATGTTTACTCTCATGGAAAAACCATCTACCATCTGATTTTCGTGTGACAACCCCTTTAGCGGGAGTTGACCTAATGCCAACTTTGTTAAGTTTCGCGGGTCTGCAACCCGACACTCCAATTGATGGACGTTCAGTTGCAGAGGATATCATGAACGGACAACAACCTGTAGATCAACCAATCTTTGCAGAAATTGCCAGTCTTGATGCGATATATTTCAATGCCGATGAACCAGAACAACTTGCTGCACATATCATGATTGTTGATGGACAATGGAAATACATAAGTAACCGCTTCAATATTGATGAGTTATACGACCTTAAGTCAGACCCAGATGAAATGCACAATGTTGTTGATCAGTCGGAACACCAGGAACGCATTGATCAGATGCGTAAACAGATCGCTACGATGGTAGGTCGGACAGGTCCCGGTCCTTATGAATGGGTGTTGAAGTAGACAGAAGAAGGAAACACAATATTATACATACATTATCGAGAATCTTTTATTTCGCCCCAAGCAATAGCAAGTTTCTCTTGAGGACTGACAGCAAGACCTTCTGAATTGAAGTTATGCTCAATTTCATCTTCTGTCAGCACACGATCATAGATTCCTACTTCATCAATCAGACCTTCAAAATATCTTCGTGTAGTTTTACCAATACGTACAGATGCCCCAATGAACAAAGGTGATTCTGTTGTAACATCTGTGCCTTCAGAGGCACCTCCCTCAGCATCAAGTTCACCATCAATATAGATCCGAGTCGAATCCGATCTATCAGCGACAAATACCACATGATGCCAATTTCCATCTACAATATCACTGACAGAATTAAAGTCGATTTTGGGTCCTCCCCCGGCTTCATTTGCTATTGTCACCTGTATTTTAGTCTGCACTATTTTCCAAAGAATCCTCGCGTTATTACCTCCATCACCCTTACTAATAATCGTTGATTGCGCGCCATCCAATGTTGGAGGTTCGTCTACTTTGAACCATGCCATCATTGTAAAATCTTTGTCAACACCAAAATCCAAACTACCGTTCGCAGGTGAGGTAACATCAATAGCATCTGGTTCCCCTCCGAATTCAAATGCTTTACCAACTTTACCTTTGACATGCTTAGGTGCACCTAATATCGTCCCGTCATTACCCCCTACGAGGTCTTTAACAATATCACCGCGAACGTCTGCATCATCAAAACTCCAGTAACTCACTAAACCTTCTTCAACAACTTGGCTTTCAAGCGGAATTGTATTGAAAACCAAAATTGATATAACTAATATTAAACAAATTTTTGCATTCATCATTTCTATCCTCTATGATATTGAAAATAGTTGTGAAA
>VYFM01000297.1 GCA_009842375.1 Candidatus Poribacteria bacterium
TGATGGTATAGTGCGAATCTGGAATATCCAAAACAATAGATTAACACACGAATTATAATCTCGTTTGATGCAAACAGTATGCGACCAACTGGTGACCATTCTGGAGGTAACAATAAATGCATGTACAGAATAAACCTGTCTATTCAGACTATAATCAACACCTCAATTTTATATCCAAGTTTAGTGTGCACCGAATTTTAGTTGTTGTACTTCTGGTTACACTGTGTACTCCCATTTCCGTTTTTGCCCAAGCAACTCCACGGTTGAATTCACTCTTTCCTGCTGGAGCACAAGTTGGAAAGGTAGTTGAAGTGAAAATACAAGGTTCAGATTTAGATGGGGCACATACCCTAATCGTTGAAGGCGACCCAGGTATTACTGGCACACTCAATGCGGGTGGTGGGAAAGTTGATGAAGCACATAAACCAGTTTTTGAAGCAAATTGTGGTCAGTGTCATGAACTACGTTCCCCAAGTAATCGTTCTATGACAGGAACACAGTGGGCAGCTGTTGTGAAACGGATGGTTGATAATAAAGGTGCTGAAATTAGCGAAGACGATCAAACTAAAATCGTCCACTACCTAAAATCTGCTGCAAAAGCAGCAGGCGGGATGACTGCTGAGTTAACAATTGCACCTGATGCACAAATCGGGACTCGTGAAATTCGTATTGTAGGAAAAAACGGTGCTTCAACCGCGTGGCCCTTTGAAATAACTGATGTTCCCGATACAATTGAGACCGAATCAAATAACGACACCGAATCTGCCAATGAAATACAATTACCTATAATTGTCAATGGAGTTGTCAATTCAGGTGGAGATGAAGATTTTTACACTTTTGAAGGATTAAAAGGAGAACGTTGTGTTTTCAACGTGAAAGCGTTTAGATATAACAACATCAGTCAACAATTTTTTAATCCTACTGTTTCACTATTAGATTCGCAAGGAACAGAACTTGCACGGAGTAACGGTTTTTATAGTCTTGACCCACTAATTGACCACACATTACCTGATGATGGCACATATTTTCTGCGTATTAGAGATCTACTATATCGTGGAAATCCAGATTCTGTATACCGTTTAATTATCGGTGTTGTCCCTTATAATACTTATATTTACCCAACAGGCGGAAAAATTGGCAGTAAAATCCAAACTACAATTGGTGGGGAAAATCTGCCAGAAACACAATTGGAGATTGATTTACCGAGTGATCAACAGCCTGGTGTAACGCTCATTCGTACTTCTTACGGTATATTCCCCTTTATTGCTAATGAGTATGACGAACAAGTTGAACATTTAGCAGATGCAACTAAACAGAACGCTTCTGCAGAAACCTCTGAAGATAACGAAACTCAAGCAAAAAATGCTGAATCTGAAATTCTTTTTCAAACAAAATGTTCGGCTTGTCATGAACTCCGTTCACCTAATAATCGTGCGTTAACAGCGGAGCAGTGGGAAGCAACCATTACTCGTATGGCAGAAAAAGATAACTCAGATATTACCAACACAGATCGTGACCGTATTATTGCTTTTGTTGCTGAAGAAGTTGTCCGCATGGGGCAGCTGATTGCAAAGCAAATTGAGAGTTCGCAACATATAGATACCCCTGGTGCGATAAGCGGACGTATTTCTAAACCGGGTGAAGTTGACTATTATCGTTTCACAATTGCTGAAGGATCGCGTCTTGGTCCTTGGTGGGTTATCCATCCATTTGATAACACTGATGAAAAAGGTTTTGATACTGTATATCCTCCTGAAGTAGAAATTGATCTCAAGAAAACGTATGTCGGAAAAGAGGGTAGAAGGATAAAATGGTATAGAACCAACACCAGAGGAGAAAATGTATTCTCCAGTGTGCCAGAAGATGATGTTACAGGGTATGCTCTAACCTACTTTGAATCAAATAGTGATCAAAAATACATTTTATCACTCGGTTCAGATGATACGTTAAAAATATGGGTGAATGATAAACTGATCTTCAGTAAATACATACATCGACCACTCAACCGAGGTGATGATGTCATTGAATTACCAGTTAAAAAAGGTAGGAATAAAATCTTATTCAAGGTGACAAACGGTTATGGACCGTGGGGATTCTTTGCTGACATTGGCGGTTATTCCATTGGTTTATCCGCAGAAAAAATTAATTCACCTTTAAGTCCTTCATTGACACTTCTGAACGAAGAAGGTCGTGTATTGAGGAATAATGCAGGTAGAGGTGGCAGACGAGATGCGATTATTGATTATAGTTTTGCGCGTCCTGGTGAATATGCTCTACGCGTAGAAGATATTTCAGGTAAGGGTGGTGAAGGATACGTCTATCATTTGGATATTCGTCCAACCGTCCCAGACTTTGCTATGTCTGTTACACCCGATAACCCGAACATCGGTAGAGGTGGCACAGTCTTGTTGCAGGTTAATCTACAACGTCGGGTTGGATTTACCGAACCAATTCTGCTTTCAGTTGATAATCTCCCACCCGGTATTACAGCAAGCCAGAGTGCAATACTTACAGAAGGTGGAAATAATGTCGGGTATCTGACATTAACCGCTTCTCCAGATGCTGAATTAGCACATAGCGTCGTCCAGGTGGTCGGTACTGTAACAACATCCTCCGGACATCAGATTCGTCGTGCCGCTACACCTGTAGAGATTTATCAGATTCGGAACAATGACCAAACAGTTCAACGAAATAGTACTGTCGTCAGTGTGACTGAGAACACTCCTATCATCGTATCCGTAACTCCAGATGAAATTACTGTAACACCAGATGGTCCAGTTGATATTACCGTCAAAGTTGATCGTAAAGGTGGTAACCGTCAGAATATGAACTTGACAGTTGTTGGATTACCATTTGGTGTAAGAACCCAACGAGATACAACTGTACTCAGAAGGGGAACATCTGAAGCGACAATAACGCTTCTGCCAAACATAATTTCAGGTGGCAGGGATGAATTACGTCGGAACCCATTCTTGGGTAACAAACAAACGAGACCTCATACCTTTGTTATAAACGTCTCTGTTGGAAATAGACGTATAGCAAGCAGTCCAGCCGTAAAACTCTGGCTTGGAGAATCAACAAGTTCTGATGAACAAGCAAAATTAGAATGAAAATAACATTTTTTCAAATTTTTGCTACTGCATCAGATTTACTATGAAAAACCACGTGTCTACTCTTTTCGCAGAATTTTGAATCTCAAGGCGAGGTCCCTATTAAATGTATTGTTGATACATTTAATGTGATTGGTATCTCGCCTTCAATCTTTTGTCTTAACCACACATATATTTTAATTCTTACTGATTTCAGGAGGTGTGAATGTCAGGATATTACCGATTTCCAACTATTTCAAATGAAACTATAGTTTTTGTTTGTGAGGATGATTTATGGACAGTTCCAATCAGTGGTGGTGTCGCTCGCAGACTCACATCAAATCTCGGTGCAACAGGTTCACCTCAATTATCGCCAGACGGTGAGCTCCTTGCATTCGCTGGACGTGAAGAAGGTCCATCAGAAGTATATCTCATGCCAGCACTCGGTGGGGAAGCCAAACGCCTCACATATCAAGGAAGTAATGTTAGTATAGTCGGATGGGATGCAGCTGGAGAAAATATTCTATATTCCAGTGGTGCAGGATCTGCATTCGGTGCATGGATATGGAGCATTTCCCCTGATGGCGGAGAACCACAACGGCAATCTTATGGACCTGCTAATCACATAGCTTTCGGGAGTAATGGAGGAGTCATTCTCGGTAGACTAACACGTGAACCCGCGCGGTGGAAACGTTATCGTGGTGGCACAGCAGGTCAACTCTGGATTGATAATGAAGGTGACGGACAATTTCAACCATTTTCACCTGTAGATAGTAATTTTACTACACCGATGTGGATTGGCGATCGTATCTACTTCATATCTGATCACGAAGGGATTGGAAATATGTATTCATGTCTAACCTCTGGCGATGATATGAAACGGCACACGCATCAAGAAACATATTACTGTCGCTCAGCACAAACAGACGGCATACGTATCGTTTACCACGCAGGTGCAGACTTATGGGTGTACGATATTGGTAATGATACCAACTATCAAGTTGAAGTGGATTTTCGAAGTCCACGTGTACAACGTCAACGCAAATTCGTCAGTGCTTCAAAGTATCTACAAACGGGTTCGCCATCTGTTGATGGACGTTCTATTGTCTTGACTGCTCGCGGTAAACTTTTCACGATGGCAAATTGGGACGGTGCTGTCCTCCAACATGGAGTACGAAACGGTGCTCGTTACCGATTATCACAATGGTTGAACGATGGAAAACGCATCATTACACTTTCCGATGCTGGTGGTGAAGAAACAATTGAAATCCACACCTGCGACGGTAGCGAAGAGATACGTCGTTTGGACGACCTTGATATTGGTCATGTTAGAACATTTGCTGTCTGCCCAAAAGGCGATAACTTAAAAGACCAAATATTCATCGTAAACAACCGATTTGAACTTCTACATTTAGAACTTGAAACATTAGAACTACGTGTGCTTGATAAAAGTATATATAGTCGTATACAAGGGGCAAGTTGGTCACCTGATGGAAAATGGATTGTTTATGGTTTCCCATCAACAGAAACCACATCTTCAATAAAGCTTTGCAATGTGGAAAACGGAGAAACAACGTATATCACTCAACCAGAATTCACAGATTACGCACCTTCCTGGGATCCTGAAGGTAAATACCTGTATTTCTTATCACGACGCGAATTCGATCCTGTCGGTGACGCTTTACAATTTGAACTTAGTTTTCCTATCGCTACTCTACCCATGCTGGTGACATTGCAGAAAGAATTACCGAACCCCTTCCTACCTTCTTCACCATCACCTGAAGAGGAAAAAGAAAAAGAGGATAAGGAAAATGATGACAATAACGGTGAAGAGAAATCTGACGAAAAAGAAGGTAAATCCAAAGAAGAAAAAGACGACAAAAAGATACAACCTATAAAAATTGAGTTGGATGGTATTGAACAACGTATTGTGGCTTTCCCGTATTCACATGGAATGTACGGGCAAATTGCAGGGATTAAGGGTAAAGCACTTTTCACCTCATATCCTGTTAAGCATGCAACCAATGCTCCAGGAGATGAAGAACCCAGTGCCAAAGGTAAACTCCATGCTTATGACTTCAAAGAACAGAAGAAAGAGGTACTCGTATCAGACATATCATCTTTCACATTATCAAGAGATTACAAAAACCTTTTATATCGCACCGGAGATCGGATGCGTGTTGTTAAAGCTGGCAAGAAAGTTGAGGATGGTCAAAAATCTGATAGCAAAGGTGGATCAAACCGACATACTGGTTGGATAGATCTCAACCGCGTGCGACCTTCTGTTATCCCAACTGCTGAATGGAAGCAGATGTATCGCGAAGCGTGGCGACTTCAACGCGATTATTTCTGGACCGAAAATATGTCTAATGTTGATTGGGAAAGTGTTTATCAACGCTATCTCCCGTTACTGGATCGCATAGCAACCCGTGCAGAATTCTCTGATTTAATGTGGGAAATGCAAGGGGAACTTGGTACATCGCATGCGTATGAATCTGGTGGGGATTACCGCAGTTCACCTAACTATGGACAAGGATTCCTCGGTGCTGATTTTGTTTATGATGAGGAAAATGGAGGCTATCGTATTACACACATAGTCCGAGGTGATACTTGGGTTGAGAGAAGAGATTCACCTCTGAATGCTCCTGGCATTAATATTCAAGAAGGGGACATTCTACTTGATATTGGCGGTCAACCGTTGAGTCAAAATGTCTCTCCTGGTGAGTTATTGGTCAATCTGGGAGGACAAGAGGTACAAACCACGTTTAAGAATGCAAGCGACGGTGAAAAACGCGTTGTCACGATCAAAGTACTCAGAGGTGAAAGCGAATTGCGTTACCGCGAATGGGTCGCGCAAAACAGAAAATATGTCCATGAAAAAACTGATGGTAAAGTGGGATATGTACATATACCCGATATGGGTAGACGCGGATATGCTGAATTTCACCGTGGATATTTGTCTGAAGTAAGTTATCCCAGTCTATTAATTGACGTTAGATACAACGGTGGAGGTAATGTATCGCAACTGATTTTGGAAAAGTTATCACGTCACCGTATTGGCTATGTCATTCCACGATGGGGTACACCTAACTCTTATCCTACAGCCTCTGTGTTAGGTCCAATGATAACCGTTACCAATGAAAATGCTGGTTCCGATGGGGACATATTTTCTCACTGTTTCAAGTTGATGAAGTTAGGGAAACTAATTGGTAAGCGAACGTGGGGTGGTGTTATCGGTATTTCACCGCATCAAGGGTTCGTTGATGGTGGGGGCACAACACAACCGGAATACTCGTTCTGGTTTGAAGATGTCGGTTGGAACGTTGAAAACTACGGGACAGACCCAGACGTTGAAGTGGATTACCGTCCACAAGATTATATGGCAGACGGTGATCCGCAACTTGATAAGGCGATTGAGATTCTCCTTCAAGAGATGGAAGAGAACCCACCCGAACTCCCCGATTTCGGTGACCGTCCAAACTTAACTCTGCCAACATTACCGAAAACTGAATAATAATATGTCTATAGTAATTCTTGATAGGCGCGCTATGAAAGCGCGCCTATTTTGTTAAATGC
>VYFM01000034.1 GCA_009842375.1 Candidatus Poribacteria bacterium
TACTTAAATGGCACTCATACCGTTGATTTACCGGTCGCGACCGGGAGGTCGCTCCTACAGAAGACTCGGTATAACGTTATTTATGCACCACCCTCAATTAGATAAGAAAGTGTGCATTATATGAAAACTCCATCATATTGCGAAGCAATAAGTATGCTTTATCTAGTTGATTCTGTAAATAAGTATTCAACCCCCTGCAGGTTCATTTACTATATGAGTTTTTGGCAGGAGTTATTGGTAGGTATTGGAGTAGATCGCTTTTATTCTTGTGCCACGATGGTAAGGGGAAGGCTCGTTGATCTACCAGCACCATCTATACATGTCAATTCATGCTTGCCAGCAACAGGGGTAAGGAAAGTTGATTCTACTGCTTTTCCTTTAAATACGAGTTCTCCGTTTAGAAACCAAAAGAGATCTTGTGTATCACCCGAAACAGAAGCAGATAAGCGAATTTTTTGATACTCAGGTGGGATATTACTACGAATATGATAGACAGTGTCACGAGATGGCGACAAAATTATTGGTCGGGTACCAGTAATTAGTCTCGTACAGTCTGCATTGTGTTTAGGTAGAAGAGGCACACCAAATCCATTTGCATTCATCCATGTTGCAACATCCGCTGGTAACACCACAATTTTTTCTTCACTATACTGTTTGCCATGACGACACGATGAACAGAGGCGTTCACCAGTGGTACCATCTACCTGAATTGTTTTGTGTATGTGGCATTCCTGTGTAGTGGAAACACCGGGAATATAAACATCTGAAATTGAATTTAGACAGTGGGTGGATAGTGGTAACCCACTCAATGCACACACAAGACGGCTCTTTAAGGATTGTGGTTTGCTAAACCATTTATTCGACGTTTCACTAGAGAGTGCTGTGAATAAAGCGAATAAGATTGGTGCCGCTGAATCAGCACCACTGAGTATTGGGTTACCAGTTGCATTGAAGTTTCCGATCCAGACTCCGATAGTCAGTTCTGGAGAGTACCCTATACTCCATGCGTCTCTGTGTCCATAGGAAGTACCTGTTTTCCATGCCACTTTTGGCATAGTGCTGGTCAGTTCAAATGTTTCGGGATAATCAGGTCGTTTTAAGTTTGTTAGCATTTCGGTGACAATCCAACATGTCTCTGGTCGTAATAGTCGTGACATCGACGAAGAAGTGGATACGGACTGCAGTGAATAAGGATAGTGTACATCAGTCTTTTTTTCATTCTTTTTGTTTTCATTAAGTATCATTTGATAAGGCGCAAACACTCCCATGTTTGCTAAACCAGCATAGAGATTTGTCAATTCAATCAGATTTATTCCGCATCCACCAAGAACAAGAGATAGTCCGTAATCTTCTTTTTTTGATAGTGTTGAAATATATGCCTGTCTAAGAAATTCATAAAGACTGTCCTTTTGCATTTTTGCATGAAGATTGACTGCGGGTACATTTAGAGAATATGCTAAAGCATTACTGGCAGTAATGTGCCCTGTATATTTTCCATCAAAGTTCACTGGTGAGTATCCGTTATAATCTACAGGTACATCAAATAAGAGTGTCTGAGGTGTGATATATCCTTTATCAATTGCAAGTGCATAGATGAATGGTTTGAGCGTTGATCCTGGTGATCGTATTGCGAGTGTTCCGTTGACTTGTCCATCCGATTCTGTATCAAAAAAGTCAGGGGAACCGACCATTGCCAGGACTTCACGACTTTTTGTATCAAGAACGACAATGGAACCTGCTGATACGCTTTGTGCTTGGAGAGGACGCATATATTCACGTAATATTCGTTCAGCAGTTTCTTGATAACGTTGACCAATTGTTGTGTGTATCCGATGTGTGTTTATATTTTGAACTGTGCCATTTTGTCGATTGTTTGCAATTAATCGTGATAAATGGGGTGCTTTGAAAGGTAGTGTATATCGTTTTGATGGTATGGGTTCGCTTAACGCTTCCTGGAGTCGTTGTTCGGTTATTTTTCCCGCAGCTTTCATTCTACTCAATACTTTTTTTCTTGCCTTACGTGCCTTTTCAGGATAACGGTCGGGTCGTAGGTATTCAGGTGAATTAGGAATCGCTGCTAATAGTGCGGCTTCTCCAAGACTGAGCGCACTTTGTGGTTTATTGAAATAAAGACGTGCTGCTGCACCAGAACCTACAATGTTTCCGCCATAGGGTAGCAGGTTAAAGTATAATGTTAAGATCTCAGTTTTTGTGTAAGTTAATTCAAGTTGAAATGCCCGAAATATTTCAATACATTTGTTTGGTATAGTGCGATCTTTTGGTTCCATAAGACGTGCCAGTTGCATTGTAATTGTAGAACCACCGCGAACGATTCTACCCGCTTTGAAGTTGTCAATAGCAGCAAATACCAGTGAAACGGGGTTAATCCCCCAGTGCTGATAAAACCACTTGTCTTCATAGGTTAGCATGGCGGTTTGGAACAAAGGAGAGACATTATCAAGTGATATTTCTGGAAATCTCCACATGTCATCCGGTGTTGTGAATGCACGTAGCCATTCACCGTTTCTATCTAATACGACAGTAGATGGTGTTGGTTGGAGTTTATGCTTTGGAAGTGGGAAAATCAAGTTTGCCAGAACAAACAGACACACTGGAAATAGTAGGATTGCAAAGAAGATTCTTTTTTTTTTGAATGAACTTAATTAGCTTGTTCTGCAAAATGGAATTGATTAAGCGATTATGATGTTTCATGGTTGGTTATACGAAGGAAGAGAAGTGGGAAGAGGATAAACCCACCATCTCTTCCTATTATGCCCGCGAGTTTGGGCGTAGCATAATCTTTGGTATTTTATTAGAAATTACTCAACTACCCTTATCTTTCCACTACTGGCGACCGATGAATTAGATGGATCATACATTGCTTCCGCAGATATAGGTGGTAGTGTAAAATCTCCACGAGTTACAGCACGTAATGCATAATGGAATTTACGTTCCCTTTGGCGCGGGAATGCCCCAAAAAAGATGAGTCGATCATCACGAATATCTACGTAGTCAGGTTTAAAATTATCTGTTTTCAACCACGGTATCCCTACGCGAGATGCTAATCTCGCGTTTTCGATTTCAAATCCGGCAGGCAACATATCTACAACAACCACGTTTTCAAGGTTCCAGTTTAGTGATTTGACTGTTATTTCTGCAATCACTAAATCGCCATGTGGAAATTCGTTATCAAAAGGTATTCCATCTTGGTTTAGATAACGTCTACGCACCTGAATATCTCGATCATATTCCTCAATAAAGGAATCACGTCGGATCCCAAATGCAGACCAATAGTAATAACAGTTACCCGCACCTTCAATAGAAATTTTCACTTGAGCTCCATCCCAATCGTTATTTGTGAAACGAACAGATGGACTTGTTGAATTAAAATCAGCGAGATGAGTATCATTGACTGTAATCTTGCCAGTATAATCGCCATCCATTTTCTTCCTAAGTATTTTCCCCAATGCAAGGAAAGCAAATGCATTTTCCTGCGTTGTACCCCACCGTTTTCTTTTAGATGCAGCATCACTAAGATTTGTAACAAGTACAGGTATTGAAGGATGGTTTTCATTGACTTCCGCCAGTACATCCAAGATAATTGCTTGTGCCCGAATAGGAGAATTGAAATTATTACCAGATTCTCTTTTTCCACCGTTCTGTTGTGCAACAGAAACAGGTAGCATTGAAAGTGCGGTTTCTAAGTCACCACTGAGCGCAAAGGCGCCAGCTAATTGAAACTGACTATAGTTTGTAAGTCTACTTAGAAGATTATTCTTAAGGTAGTTCATCACACCTTTTTCAGGTTCTTCGGCATCAGCTAACACATAGCATGCATAAACTGCACGTTCAATCTCATACCTTTTGATTTTATCAGCATCTATATTATTGGCTGATACTTGCTTTACTTGTTCTCTTAACCCTTCAAGCATGCCTGTATAGACTCGGTCTGATACCTCATAACCTGCTTTTCGTGCTTCAACCATAAAATGAGATGCATATATACTACTCCAGCGATTTATGTAGTTGCCACCGGGCCAATATGCAAAATGATTTTGTGGCGTGAACATACTTTCAAGTCTATTGATACCAGAAGTAATGTAGTAATCCACGCGGTCATCTGAAGCGAGGTCCTCACCGACAGCACTCGCGACATCACTGAAATAAAGCAACGGAAACACTCTACTCGTGGTTTGTTCAATACATCCATAAGGATACTTGATCAAATAACTAATACCTCCGGCAAATTCAATTGCAGGAAATGGGGATATGGTAAGTGTAAATTCGGATGACTCTGGAATTATATTTGAAGGAAATACGAATTCAGTTGGATCGTCTGCGTTGGTAACACCATTTCCCATTTCCGTTACAGGTGGTGCAGCGGATCGTATTGGAAGTTGGACAGACATCTGTGAACTTTCATCGTTCCCAGTTGCAGTAACTGTGAATGCGGCTTCACCTATTGAATCATGTGTAAGAAGTTCAAATAATAATTGTTCCTCACGTCCAGATACTATCTCTGTCTGTTTAACAATATGGTCTTTCTGTACCCGAATTTCATTGCCAGTGTTGCTTGATAGAAATTGAACATCACCGGTTGCGTGTATTTCTACACGAAATTCACCGTCTTCCCCAGTGCCGTTATGAACACTTATAGGAAAATGAATCCTGTCACCACCAGAGAGGAAGCGAGGGAAGGTTGGGGTTATCACTACAGGTTCTCGAACCGTAATATTCTGTTCTGCCAAACCGTAGTATCCACCTGAAAAAGCGACTGCCATCACCCGTAACGATCCATTGAACTGTGGAATTTGGAAACTTGCAGTACCTCTACCGTATTGATCTGTTTTCAGGATTCCCGACCAGAGTGAAACAGGTTTTACCCGCATCACACTTGCAGTATTAAGCCGTTTTGCAAGTCCTCTTGAGAAAGCTGCGTCTCCACCGGTGCTGGATTCTTCCTGTACAGTTTCAATTTCAGGCAATATTGCGGAATATAAGTCATAAACTTGAGATTTTAATCCGCGTTGTCGGTAAAAATAACTGTGTGGATTAGGTGAACGGAAATTGGTTAATTGAAGAATACCTTCATCAACAGCGGCAATGGTTACATGTGAATACGCACTTTGTCTTCCACGCACACGAAATTTCACTGTTAATTCACTGTTCGGACGAATCTCCTCAGGAGCATCAAACTCAATTGCAAGACTGTTCGCTTTAGCGTCCAATTTTAGAGGAATTACACCGAATGCACGAGCAGGTGTATGCTCGTTTAAGGAGTCCGTTGACCGAATTAATGTGCCAGAAAGGTAAATGTTGGGTTTATAACTATAATTAACAGGGATATTTAAGCTTGCAGTATTACCTTCTAAAGTTACAGTACGGTATTTCAATATCTTTTCACGTTCAATTGTTAACAATAATTTACCGGGGAATGGTGATTTGATATTAAGTTTTGCTATTTCTCCGGGCTTATACGTTGATTTGTCTAAAGTCATCTCAAGTAGGCTCGGGTTTTCCATTGACCGAGGTATGGAACCCCAACCTGAAGTTTCAATTCTGAGTTCTGTTTTCGCACCGGATACAACATCCTCTAATTGAATATGGTATTCCCCGTATTCAGTTGGTACATAACTGAATGTTCCTATCTCTTCAGTTGTAATCAGTTGACGGGTTTCTAATGTTGTAATCTGTTTATCAGAGATGTACCGGTATTGTCCTCTGGAATTTCGTCGTAAGATGGTATTCCAATGAACTTTGTTTATCTTGAGTTCTAAATTACGATTAGCAACTGCGATTCCAGTGTTATCTACTGCAATGTAGTTGAAAGTAACATCTTGATTCCGCTTGATTTGACCGGTATTTGTGCGTTTGATCCCGACATAATGTGAATAAGGATGAATAACTACGTTGTGTGAAGCAGTTACCGCTCTACCACCAGGTTCCCTGACTGTCGCTGATAGTATTGCGTTCAGTAAGGATGGGGCTTTGATTGATTTTGGAAGTGTAAATTTATAATTTACTTTACCATTGGCATCAGTTTTACTTTCCTGTAAAGTTGTTCGTTGTCTTTCAAATGAAATTTCATTGGCAAATTTGAATGAATTCCATTTCTCATTTGGGACATAAGGTACTGCTTCAAGCATGTAGGATGCAGTTACTTTCCGATTTGCTGCAGGTGGTCCAAATAAACTGACTGCAGAAATATCCATATTTACTTCATCACCCAAGCTATACTCAGATTTTGGTGTATTTACAGTAACTTTCGTCCTGTCAGGCATAAACTCTTCTATTTGAAATGTGGTTCTACCAATTTCTTTCCCTGCAATAGTCATTTTTGCAATATAACTTCCAGTTTGTGCATAAGCCGCAATTGGCACAGTTACTGAACACCCACCACGTCTGTCTGTCTTTTGTTGGAGTTCATTTACAATACGACCATCGGGAGCTATTATTTGGATTTGGGCAGGAAGAGATGGAGGCGTTTTATTTTGTTTACCGCGCACAATTCCTGCAATATCAACTTTTTCACCGGGGCGATATACGCCACGACTTGGATAAAGAAATGCTTCGTACCCTGTTTCCAGATAAGCTGGACCGCTGACGTTGAAATCTCCAGTGGATAGTTGGTGTTTATTTAACTGAATAAACGACAAGTCATCACC
>VYFM01000489.1 GCA_009842375.1 Candidatus Poribacteria bacterium
CAAGAAATAATTGAAAAATGAGAATGGATGTCCAACGAAAACTGAATGACAACGTAGTATTCGCATTCTTTTTGTTGTGACACAGAACAGAAAAACAATTTTTGATTTTTGACACGCGCTTTCCCCCACTACCGCGAAGTCTGGTCAATTCCGAACGCCTAACTTCGCATGGTTTCACAAAATATTAATTTCTAAGTTAGTACAGATTTCATTCAACACCATTTGGACACAAATCAGTCAACGTAAGCAACGTCTATTAGTGTTGGCACGACCCTGTACCTATTTTAAAGTTCCTGAAATATATAAAGTTTAGGTATTCAATTGCTTTATTAGACGCAGTTTTTTAAATTAGGTTGATAAAAACCTATTCATTGATATCTGGATTGCTGATTTTAAATGGGCAGGTTCGTAACCTACCCATCGTTCAAGAGAATTAACCAATATCGCCATTAGCGACCATCGTTAACAAGGCGGAGTCATCTGCTGTGAGTGGCAAAGTTATTTTTGCGCGTTCCCGACTTGAATGATAGGTTGCAAAAATAAGTTCCGTTGATTGAATTGCTTTGCGTCCACTAAGTTCGGGTTCACGTCCTGTCTTAACACTATCAATAAGATCAAGGACGGAAAGGGTTGTATCGTTCCCTTTAGGCGTAACATCGCTTAAATCGGGTGTTTCCCATTCATTCGAACCTTCTCGCAGCATACGGACCGGTGCCCCACCACCGACATCAATAATCCCTTTAGTACCGATGATACGATTAGCGAAACCTTTTAAAGAGACTCCACCTGTTGTGAGTAATCCTTCAACACCGTTTTTCCAACGGTACCATGTCAAACCACTCGTTTCAACCTGCGTCCCGAAAACAATTCTTTCCTCTGTCACATCTATTTGACCAATAACCCAGTCAATAGGTTCGTCATTATTATAAAATTGGAACATGTCAAACCAATGAGTTCCCCAATCAAGCAAATTTGAACACGAGCCTTCACACCTGCGTATTTCACCGATTGCGCCTTCATTCGCCAACTGTCTCGCTTTAATGAATTGTGCACCAAAACGACGTTGATGACAGAACGTTATGACGACATCGTTATCTACGCAAGCTTGATAAAGTGCTTTTGCATCACCCCATGTAGGTGCCATCGGTTTTTCAGAATGGATGGCTTTGATACCACTATTCGCAGCAGCGATAACCATATCCTTATGAAGTGCAATCCACGTACAGACGCTAACAAAATCGAGCGATTCCTTTTCCAGCATTTCATGATAGTCTTCATAAGTGCGCGGCACATCAAATTGTTCTGAAAACTTATCACGCGCACCTTCAACCGGATCTGAACACGCGACGATCTCAACATCTGGGGATGCTTTATATCCTTGAGCATGAGCACGTCCACGTCCACCACAACCGATAATACCTGCTTTAAAAGTTGCCATATATACATTTCCTTTTGTTATGATCTAAAGATCGTTAGCATTTTCTCGCGACCAGAAAATCGCTGTGACTAATATATTTAGGTTAATTGATCAACAAGTGATGCGTCTAAGTCTATCCCTGACTTAAGATTCAGTTCTCGCTGTTGATAGGCACGTTCACCAGGGATAAGTATTTCTTTTACACCCGTTTCGCGTCTATTCATTTTAATACGATCGATTAAAGTATCTACTTCACGTTTGAACTGTTCCAACGAAACAAAAACTGCAGGGTCCAGCACAATCATGAGTATACCATAATTTGTACCGGGAAGCGGAATTGTTGAGGCATTCACAAGAGCACCCGCGAGGATTTGCGTTATGAAAGCAAGACCAAAACCTTTGTGTCCACCAAAAGGACGCACACTCCCTTTTAATGCTTCTTCTGGATCTGTTGTCGGTTCACCTTCAGTATTAAATGCTAAACCTGTCGGAATTGATAATCCTTCTTGCATTGCTACCAGCAGATCCCCATTGGTAATCGCTGCAGTAGACATATCAAACACAATTGGAACAGTATTAGATGGAATTCCAATAGCAATAGGATTTGTGCCTAATATCGCTTCAGTTCCACCTTCTGGTGTAATTCGTGGTAGACAATCAGCAAAAAGAACACCGATGAGATCTTCCTTCCGCGCCATATCCACATAGTAACCTGCCATACCACAGTGTGATGTGTTGTTGACACCCACAATACTAAAACCTGTTTGCTTTGCGTTTTCAATAGCGATCTCCATAGCGCGGTAAGCAACGAGATAACCGGGTTGATTACCTCCGTTAACACGAATGCACTGTCCTTCCTCATTCTCAATCTGGATCTCAGTTCGTTGCCCTTTATCATATCGGCTTCTAATTCCGGGCAATCTAATAAAACCATGTGTTTTCCTTCCGCGTAACTCTGCTTCTAACAATATATCCGTAATAATTGCAGAGTCAGCGGGTGGGATTCCATTCTTTGTCAGGAAGGATTCAGCAAGTTTCCGTGCTGCATCTATAGAAATCAGCAAGATAGTTCTCCAATACTGATATGTCTACTGAATAAGTATAATGTTGACCTGTATTTTTGACGCTGCTATACTCTATCATAATTAAGTTTGAAACTCAACCTACTTTTTATGATGGGAAAGGAGAACTATAAATGGCAAACCGGAAACATGATTTAGTTGAATATCCTATCCAAGATAACGTCTTGCTACAAGCATATTGGAGAGATGATGTAGGTGGACGCGGACCTGCTGCATCCCTATATGTCTATGACGATGAGATTATGCGGTTCGATTGCTTTGGTGGTGACAACGGACATTGCCACTTCAACTTACGGCAAACGCGCGGTAGACGCTGGATGTACCCAAAAGGATCTTTCCAAGACCACATTCATCAAAGTCTGTTTGATCTCCGGACGAATCTGAATTTCTGTCTGCAAACCCATCAAGATCAGCGGATTCAGGAAATGCAGATAGCAAAAGACGGGTTAGAAAATGCAGCACAAAAAATGGAAACATATTTGTTGGAACTTGCTGATAAACTTCAAGGCGAAACTGCATGAAAGTTGTTACTGCAGCCGAAATGCGTCAAATCGACCAAGATACCATAGCAGGTATCGGAATTCCCGGCATTGTTCTTATGGAAACTGCAGGGAGTGAAATAGTCCGAGCAATAGAACATCATTATTCGACTGCAAAACATATCGATATCTTTGTTGGTAAAGGGAACAACGGTGGCGATGGTCTTGTTATTGCACGACAACTCGCACATGCTGGATGTGATGTATCAAGTTTTCTTGTCTCACCAGCAGATAGTTTCACAGGAGAAGCACGCACGAATCTGGATATTGCCAGAAATCTGGGATTGAAAATTGAGGAAATCCAAGCTGACTTCGCATTTCTTGATACTCTTGACTGCGATTTGTTGATAGACGCAATTTTTGGTACCGGGTTGCGTGGAAACGTGCGAACCCCTATCTCAAATATAATTAACGTTATTAACGACCTTTCCATACCTATTCTCTCTGTCGATTTACCTTCTGGTTTAGATGCCAATACTGGGAGTCCTTTAGGAACTTGTATTCGCGCAGATAGAACAGTAACAATAGGTTTGCCGAAAAGAGGGTTATTGGTGCATCCGGGTGCAGAACTTACCGGTGAATTAGAGATAGTAGACATCGGTTTCCCACAGCAAGTTATAAACGCACAGAATATAAAGGTAAATTGGACAACTGAAAAAGACGCAGCTGAATGGTTACCGCCCCGTTCCCCTGCTTCCCACAAGGGAAGTTATGGACGAGTGCTTGTTGTTGCGGGTTCAACAGGAATGACTGGGGCAGCGACACTTACAAGTGAAGCAGCTTTACGCGTTGGGGCAGGACTTGTAACGCTTGCTATACCGAAAAGCCTAAACCCAATTTTAGAGGTCAAGTTGTCTGAGGTGATGACCTTACCTTTACCAGAAACAGAGAAAGGGAGTTTAGCAGAATCTGCTACCACTCCGATCTTTGAATTTGCAGAAAAGACAAAATCTGTTGTTGCTATTGGACCAGGACTTTCGCAGCATCCTGAAACAGTAGCACTCGTACATCAACTAATTAATGAAAATCGGAAAAAGGATCTCGGTTTACGAATGGTTGTTGATGCTGATGGGTTGAATGCATTATCACTGTCAACAGAGTTAATCTCATTACTTGGCGGGGAAGCAGTTCTCACACCGCATCTCGGTGAAATGGCACGACTAACAAACACCTCTATTTCATCGTTAGCAGCAGACCCGATTGGCACTGCAGAGGAATTTGCACAAAAACACGGTGTAACACTTGTACTTAAAGGTGCACCCACCATTACATCGGATCCGAACGGTAATGTATGGATTAATTCAACAGGTAATCCAGGGATGGCAACAGCAGGCATGGGAGACGTTTTGACTGGTGTAATTGCTGGATTGATGGCACAGAACATGTCAAGTGAAACAGCTGCATCCCTTGGTGTTTACTTACACGGATTAGCGGGAGATATTGCTGCTGAAGCGGTTGGGATGCATGGTCTCATCGCAGGAGATGTATTAAAGTCAGTACCGCAAGCAATCACGTCCATTTTACCTAAATAATCTTACTTGTGAGAAAACAATGGAAACATACAAAATTTATCCAGTTGCAGCAGCAGATGCTTCAACTGCATTCCAAATAGAATTAGATCCGCGTGCTATTGCTGCTGCGGAAGAACTCGAAAATAGCAGCGCACAAGGCGCAGAAAGAGAAGAGATATTACAAAAACACCTCTCACCTGACTATGAAAAAGGTTATAGAGGTACTGCCTGGGACCTGCACGGTATCTCTGCGGGATTAACACCTGAACGTTTGACTCAGATGCTTGAAGCACATGGAGAATCCTTTGACCCATGTGCCGAACGTGAGACGTTTGACCACAGTTTGATGGTCAATGTTGAAGAGGAGTTAGCATCACAGTTAGAGGATATCCCTGAATCTGTCTTGAACGCCATCGTTAAGGAATATATAGCTGAGTTATTACTATAGACATAGATGCCCTTTACAATCAAAAAGACTGTGCTTGCCCGTTCGTTACCCATATCTTCTAAGGTTGATTCACGACCATAAGTTCCTTCCTAATCAAATTGGGTTAACATTAAGATTTTACTTTTTTGAAGTTATGCAACATTTTCACCTCAAATTGTGTCATGTATAGTCGTAAGTCCATTTATTGTGGAGAACTATGATGAAAGAAGACGATGTTCAACTTGTTAACAATACTTTGTCCGGCGACGAAACAGCTTTCAATTCCTTAGTTCAAAAATACCAGAAGAGTATTCACGCGATGGTTTGGCAGAGAATTGGGGATTTTCACGACGCCGAAGAAATTACCCAAGATGTTTTCCTACAAGCATATAATAAACTGTCTACATTAAAAGACCCGAATAAGTTTGACAGATGGCTACACGTAATTACGAAGCGACGTTGTACAAACTGGCTCCAAAGGAAAAAACCTAAAATACTATCCTTAGATGCCACTGATAAAGTAACCTTGGAAAAATCCAATTTTGTCCATTATATTGCAGAACAACGTGAGAAGAAGGCAACAGAGCAGTACCGAGAAGTTGTTAATAATCTATTGGAAAAATTAACTGATAACCAACGTACAGTGGTGACACTCTATTACCTTCATGAAATGACATACGAAGCAATTAGCAAATTTCTGGACGTATCTATCAACACGATTAAGAGTAGAATTAGTCGTGCCCGACAACGATTAAAGGAGGAAGAACTAATGATTTGTGAAACTCTCGGCAGCGTCCAACCGCCTATTGACCTAACCAACCATGTATTTTGTGATAGCATGGTATTGGAATCGCACACACCAAGTTTGCACGACGAGGATGCGGTGTATACAGGATCACAAACTGTGAACGCATTGATGAGCACCTTTGACACGGAGTTTGACCTTAGTGTAAAAAAAATCACGGTGGGTATAGTTGGAGGTAGATCAGGTAATTTCACAATTAATGAGATAGACAAACGGTATCCTCGGACAAAGTGGCTTCAACTGAATTTGGATAATGGACTTACCATAGATAACTTTTTTCATTATGCATCTTGTTTGTCTAAGCGGCATATTTTAGCTTTTTTAGAAGACAACCCAGACTTTCAAAAAGTCAATTTTTTCGGTATACCACCCGCTCAAAACGACTGGAACAAGTATAAAACGACTGTTGTCAGGAAAATGATTGCCGATGAGAAAAGCGTTAGAAAACAAGATAAAGAGATGCATAATGAAAAGGCAACTTCAGATTCCACAACAAAATGAATGAGATTGTAGGTTGGGTTGAGGAACGAAACCCATAAATCAACGGTATGAATGCCCTTTAGCATTCCCCGGGATTATAGGATTTACAAGATAAGAAGTAGTAGCCAACCGTCGATATTACAGATATGCAAACCTTACATAACAACATTTGACTGTCCGATTCTTATCCTGAAAATCCTGTAATCTTGGAAATCTTGGTTCAGAAAATAGAAAACATAACAACAACAAGTGATTCTATTCCTTCAAATTGACATAAAATGCTAAGATTGGGTATTACAGATTTAATAACTTAATTTTCATAAACACCTTCATACCTTTGATTTTCCGGTCACTCCTAACAACATGTGAAATATCTAAATTA
>VYFM01000227.1 GCA_009842375.1 Candidatus Poribacteria bacterium
ACCTGATCCCATTCAAGCGATGCGCTCAAGTGGGATGATTCGGTAAATATATGCGCCTGACGAGCGCCAGCGCAGTACGCCGAAGGGTGTTCGGGGGCCGCCGGTTTGCCCGCTTCACGCGGCAACTCCCCGGTCTCGATCCGCTCGAGATCGTCGGCGATCGATTCCATCAGGTTCCTGATATCCTGGCTCTCCTGTGACGCAGCATGCTCCAGCAGTTCCTCGGACGACATCGGGGAATGCCCTTCAAACGTCCCGTAGGCGATCAGGGCCCGTGTGAGGACATTTCCTGCCTTCACATCGTTCCGGCAGTAGGCGGAAACCCGGTACAGTCTCGCCAGGGCGATCAGTTCGCGGCGCCGCTTCTCCAGCCCGGTGCGGACAAACCGGTCGATTTCATCCGGCGAGGACATGCCGGTGGTGTCGTACCCCGGCCAGCTCTTGAGGCTCTCGTAGATTGACCTGAGATAGGGCCGCACCGTCTCACCGAAATCTTCCAGCATGGCCCTTGAGTACGCACCGTAATCGCGCGCCCCGGCCTTGATATGGTGATCCGCCCGTGCAACCCAGTCCTTCAGCATCTCCGGAATTGCGGTCGGGGATGGAATATTCTCACAATGTCTTGGCCTGACAGGGAAGGATCACCGGCACCGGAAAAATGGCGTCAGGCCTTTATGACAATCACGCAGGGAATGCAGGGAAGTCCTGCCTGTTCGCCAGGCAGGGCCATGACTGCCCGCCTGTCTTGACTGTTGTATTCCGCAGGAGACCTGGCAATGGATCTTTGCATGATTGTCATGGGAGACAGTATGAATTCAGGGATTCGGGGGAGTCAAGTTTTCATTTGCCGGCCAATACTTGCATTTTGATTATCGGGGTTCTTTTCCTTATGATCCCTGAATGGCCATCCACACCATCACGATTCCGGACTGGCAGCGAGGCGACGAGCTACGCTCCATCGTGTGGGACGACGAAGCCGGCACCGTCAACGGGGAGCATTCGCTTGTCCCAGATCTGCGCCGGTTTTTCGATGCGCCCAAGCCGATCACCGTCGGGGATCCCGGCGGAACCTGGGACCTGCGGGATCCAGCCCACAACCCGGTCGAGTTCCTGACCCTTCTCGGCGTCGTGTTCTGGCCCGTCCTGGGCGAGCCGTTGCGGTCCACAATGCCGGCGGTTTTCGACGGCATCAAGGTTCCCTGGCCGGATCCCGACACCCTGGAGGAACTCTGGACCATCGATTCTGCCACCGGGTGGTACGTTCATCCACGCACCGGCGACCTCGTGGATCCAGCCACTCTCTCCTGATTATGGGCAGGAGAAAATACATGTGATCCGACCAGCCGGGCCAGCTCCATCCACTTATGACCAATTTGTGGGTGCTAGGGTGGTGTGGCCACCATGGAACTAAAGGATGGTTTAACGTCCACTGTGAGCTGGCCGGTGCAGCATATGGTTCGGGCAGTAGGGTCGGACGACAACATGTGCAATTCTGAGGTGGTGAAATGGCCACTGAAATTGAAACTATAAAATTTTGTGGCATTCTCCGGGACCGTCAGTGTTCCGGTTCACGGCACCGATCAGCGGAAAACTGTAAAGGTGTGGATTGAGTCAGACGATCCTGGCTGTGCCTTGCATGTGGCTCGCGAATTGCCGCGGCACGCTCATTACATCCGCGCACCAGAGTAACAACCATTTTCCCCGGCGTGGGTTCTGAATTTTTGTCGGGAAATCAGGGATGATATTGCCCCGGAAAAAGTCCATTTAAAGGGTCTTTAAGCGGGTTTTCCGGCCAAATTCGCAAAGACTTTTTCCTTCGGCCTCGTCGAATATTGCTGTATAACGACCTGCCGATTTTATACCTTTTATCAAGCACTTGTCCGGCCTCTTCCCGGTTAAATCTTGTTGCGCAAAGACTCTTCAGCCCCTTCATGCATTTCCTGTTTGTCAAATTTTTGGGATAGGGGGCATCCTCCGTCGTACCGAGGAGGAAGGTCGCCGGATCAGGAGCCGGATGCGGATGAGGTTGGCAGCCATTGCGCTTTCAGGGTTCGCATGGATTGCAGGGCTCGCCCTGGCTGCGTTGTGGTGTATTTGGTCGGCACTGAAAAACCCCCATTTCAGGAGATCACAAGTACCAGTGGTTGGACACCGCCATGCCCGTATGCTGGCGTTTCCCATCGCCCAGTGCTTCCCAGGCATCGCATGATGACAAGGGCGCCGCAGACGCTGCATCCAAGGCCCAATATCCAAAGACAAAAAAACCTCAGCCGACGAAGGATCAGCCGCAGGTTGTGACCGGCACAGCACAGCAGCACGTTCATCCGGTCACCCTCCACCCCCTTCAGCCAGTTCCTCCCCAGATGGCCATCCGACTTCAGGTGATCGATCACCGGCTCAATCGCCTGCCGGCGCCTCAGACACCTCCGCAGCCTGCGCGCCACAATGCCCCGCCGCTGCCCGGACAGGTACACCGATGCCTCCCCCTCGGCATGACCACGGTAGCCGCGGTCCACGAACACCTCCTCGATCGACTGGCCCGTCAGGACCCGGACCTGGGCCAGCGCTCGCTTCAGCGTATGACCGTCATAGGGATTCTCCGCCAGGGCCATCCCGCCAAGGACGAATCCGCCCCGGTTCGTGGCCGCTATGCTTACCTTCACGCCGAACTCGTACCGCTGGTGGGCCTTGGGATGAAATTCGTGTCTCCTTCCTTGGTACGTTTCATGTCCGGCGTACTCAAGCGGATTGCGGCTTAATAGAGGTCAAGGGTTTCTTGCTTGTAGGGGTTTCCTATAGTCCTTAATTGGCAATCAGTCTTGTTGCAGCTTCGCCCATAGGCGTACTATCAGCTTGCTTACCGTGACAGACGTTCCGAGTTGGATCGCTTTCTGAATAAAGTAGCCTTCGGGTCTAGCATGTGGGGCAGTCATAGCTACGCTCGTGCTGGTAAGCACGACCCGGCTCTCTCTCAGTGTCGGCACCCTAACATCAATTACCGGACAGCTCGTGGCCGAAAACAAAACCTTAAAAATTCTGTACGCGATATTCTGGTTAAGCGCCATTGCTTTTCTATTCTTGGGTTTCAAACAACCGGGATACGCTCTTATCGTGGCGGTTCTGTTTTATATGGCCGGGGCTTGGAGAGATAACCTTCAGGTTCGACACGACAAAATCAAATCTTTCGACAACATGAGGGAAGCGCAGAGGGAGCTACGGAGATCGAAGAACAGGCTGAAGAAAGCAAGAAGGATCCTGAAATCTGCAGAAGATTGCATACACGAAGCAAACATACTGGGCGGGATTGTCAACCTGCGTTTCGGGAAAGATGATTTGGAAATGATCAAGGAACTGCAGGGCTGTCGGATTGAGAAGATCGTCAATGCGACCCTTGTGCTTCCCATGCACAGCAAGAAAGAGACTGAAGAAGAGTACCTGGAAAGGAGGGCGGCGGCTGTTCACTATCGAGCCAGTAAATGGGTTGAAGCAAACCGTTACGGTAATCATCTGCTGCCAATCGTGCAGCGCCAATATGGTCTGTGCGGCGACCTTGTTCAGGGACAAGGCAAAGGGTGTGGGTGTTACCTGTACTGCCTTCCCGTGAGTGCTGTCCACCTCGACCATATACAGCCCCAGTCACTTGGTGGAGGGGATGAACCGGACAACATGCAAGCCCTTTGTACGGCTTGCAACCTCAAGGCCGGAAACAAGATCGAGGCGGATGAGGATATGCCAGAATAGGGAAGAGTGGTATTATTTTTCCAGTTCAAACCGAGGCGGAATAATGAAGGACTATACGTGGAAAATGAGGATATGATTTCCAAGATTATCCACGAGATTCTGCTGTCCTACGAGTGCTTCCCTACCAAGGGCGCTCGTCCTCTCGATACGATATCCAGTTCTTCACAATCTGTGCCTGATCAGACCCCTTGAAATTGAAGTCGAGCAAATCCTCTCTCTCTTCGTTCAACCATCCGTAGAAATCCAGATACCAAATTCCTTCCAGTCGGCCACCTTGGGGATTCCGTATCCTCCAAGATTCCCATTCTTGCAGAATGAGATTTTTTGCTTCTTCCTTCTTCAAACCCAGTCTTCTCCCCGGTCGATTTCCAAGGCCGATCCTTACTGGTCGCTTCTGGCCGCCAGCGCTGAATATCTCCACATGTCGCTCATCAAGGACGTAGTACCGTTCTCCCCGTTCCGTCTCAGCCAGTGCCTTGGCCGCCCGGATCGCGTCGATATCGCCCCGATGGACTGATACCAACCCCTCCACCCCCAAGAAGCGGCGTTCGCTCGTCTCGCGAAACACACGGTAGATCATCTCGACATTGTATCCAATCCGTTATCGGTAATCAGGTTCTTGTATCTTAGCAGCTTGTGATCCATCCCGGACACAAGGGTGGCCATGATGTCGATGGTGTCTATCTGGCAGACAAAGACGGGCGAGCCGAGCATGACTTTCATTGGCTGCTGGGAATATTCAAGCAACAACCGCCTTTTCTGATCTTGGAGGCTCAAGGGCGCCTGTATTAAGGGGACTGTTCTGGTCGTTTCCGGCCGTGCACTTCCCTATCACTGGCAGACGGCCTTCCCGTCCCCGACCGACCAGCGCCTTTGAACCAAACTCAGGGCTGCATGTTGAGGGTCACGAAGAAGATACGCCCCAGCCGGCCCCGTACGGTCCGTCGATGGCGGGGGTAATCGCCTTGTTCGTGGACAGCTTCGCGTCGGCGACGTTGTACACGCCCGCATTCTTTCGTGCGTTCCCGAGCCCCGCGGCTACCCGCCACGTCGTGCTAGTTCAAGGCCTAGAAGGCGGTGAGGTTGCCCCAACCTGCCGAGGTCACGAGATAGTCGGTGGTGAACAGCCGCCGACTCCGGAACCGGAGTGTCTGAAAGACAGAATCCCACCCAACTTCAATCGTAGCGTGGTACGGATTGTTTCGGCCACCTCTTTTCACAGCCGCCTGTCTCCAACATACCTCTGTCAACATCATTCGGTCCATAACGTGTTCCATCCAGCAGCCATCATTCACCTGGCCGGGCTTTCGCGCTACCGGATGTGCCTTGGTCTGATGTCGTTCCGGCCTTGTTCAAGCCAGTAATCAAATCGCAAGCGGATTCGTTCAATTCAAGTATTACGCTTGCGCACGATAGCAGTACTCCTTCGGTAGAGCCTTGATAAGGCTGTGGCCGTAATCGCCATCAAATTGGCGTGGCAATGAATACGCCGACCTTGAGAGTTTCCCAAGGATGTAATTCGGATAATGTTAAGGGTAACTGTGTTTATCGTATGGTAATCCCAAGCATGCCCAAGACTGCACTTCCGATCACATACCAAGCCAGCAGGCCAATTGGAATGAACACCACCGCCCAAAAACAGCAGCGCCATATCTCGCTTGTCGGTATGTGGACCGTCACCCGGCGTGAGGCGGATTGCCGGTGGGACGGAGACTGGAGATCACCTTCCATCCGTGCCGCTCTCGCCCACTGGTCTTGGTCGGGACTAGGTTCCTTTTTTGACCAGTCCCATTTTTCGTCAATCGGTGTCATCTATAGCGCCTTCGTTAATTGGTTTCTCGTAAGCCCCTGTCACCGGGGTTTCGGATCGTGATGATTGCCATGAAATCACCTCCCTACTCGCCGAAGCAGAATTTACGCACGGGTTGGGGTGAAATCAAGGCCACTGGCTGGTTTCTGATGAAGTGGCAAACGATAGCCCCGGTTTTCGGACATAAGTCGTGATTGCCAGGGCGGCAGGTACTATTAACACTATCCAACTAACCTGTTTTGAAGCCACCTATAGAGCCTGACCCCCGCTGCACCGGGAATACCGGCCAACAATCCCACAAACAGACAGAGCAGCGCCGCGAGCCAGAGAATCGATATCGAATTAATCACTACAAGCCAAACCAGTATCCCTATCACGGTCCCGGTAAAGCTTGCCTCAACAAGCGGTACGCCCCAGAGGTGCCAGATTGGTTGATACGGTTGCTTGTATTTCACCCGGATACCCGCTTTCTGGCATGAGATGAAAATGACTGGATCCACGTCGGAAAGGATATTCGTCATGTATGTGAATCTGATTGTTTGTCCACGTGCGAGCACAGGGACTTCATACCAGCGCTGATTAGACCACATCTCCCAGTTGGCAGCCTGGGTCTGGTGAATTTGGGCTGCGGTTACGTCATCCCCTGCGGCTCTCGCCCTTTCTATTTCTTCAATCGAATTTTGCAGTGACTTCTTCATGTCCTCATACTCTGCCGTGTGCTTCAAGAATTCGACTGTGCCCTCAATGTGCGTCTTTTCAGTCATCAGCTGCATTTGCTCATTCCCAGTCCATACCTTCACCTCCAAGTTTTCTACATCTCTCATGCTACGATTAACCAACCAGACATTGCTCATGTATAGATTCTGCACCGGACTGTCACCAACGGTCACCAAAACCTCGCCGTGAATATTGTCGTAGGTCGAAACGCCAATCCGATCATGCCTTACATGATAGGTGAGCAATGCCCGTCGATTACGCACCAGAATCACAAGCAACGTCACTATAAAGGTTAGAACAGAGGTAATTACCAGATCCAACACAGCACAATCTCCTCAGGAATAATTA
>VYFM01000406.1 GCA_009842375.1 Candidatus Poribacteria bacterium
TCTAAAAGAGAGAAAAGAACCCCAACGCCTTTAGGCTTGGGAGTATGTCAGCATACTACCTTGACAAATCAAATACACTTTCTGTGTCCTCTCTGTGTTTTCTGTGATTCAGACAAATCCATATCAAGTTTCGCGAACTCACACCAACCTATGATTTAACCTCTTTGTAAATCCTGTTCAATGAAATTCATAAAAATTTATTCCAGCAATTCAAACAAATAAATATTGACACGAATAAAATACATGGTAAGATAATAGACTAAGCTATAGTCTATATCTTTATTTTCTGCATAAGACAAATGCAATATCTGCAAAAAGCGATTCGGTCAATTCCTGTACAAATATATTTCCTTGCACTCTTCTTTCTCTTTTACCACATCATTCTGTTTACTATCATGCGCGAGACAGGACTTAACCTTGGGGCGATAAACTATAGTAGAGACTTTGTCCCGCTCTATGCAGAACCTCTATTTACCCTGAGTTTATGGATATTACCCGCACTTGCAGTATGTATTGGATTTCTTTATATTTGCTATAAATATATCCTTCCGAATAGCATTAATTCGCATCAATTGATATTGTTCGCAATTGTCTGTTTCATTGCTATCAATATAAGCGTTGCTCAAATAGATGGATTCCGTGAAATAGGAACTGAAGAGGAACCGAAGCGGATCTTAGCACTTCTTGAACCCTATACACGATCAGGACTGGAATATTATGCCGATGTACCGCATATAGACCAACTCGGCCTCCAACAATTTTTACGAGATTTCAGTAAACCAGAACTGTTCAATACATTAACAGGACACACGCGAACACATCCCCCCGGTGGTGTTATCTTCTTATGGATTGTAAGCGGAATCTTTGGTTATAATCTTGTATCAGCATCGTTAGTGTCAATTTTCTTTACTGTCATTGTAGTGATACCAATCTACAAACTCGGTGAACGGCTTTACGGTAAAAAGGTGGCACTTTATTCGCTGTTGCTTTTCCTCATCACTCCGAACTTCGTTATGTTCACCACGACATCTATGGACGGTCCTTTTAGTGTATTTCCAATTCTTAGTCTCTACCTGTTTTATGAAGCGAGAGAACGCGAAACGAAGCCACATCTTCAATTAGACATATTCCGACCATACAGTTTATTAACGGGTATATCTCTTGCATTCGGAATGTTTATGACTTATGCAACTGTTGTTGTCGGTGTCTTTATGTGTGTTGTTGCATTGTTAGAAAGAAACAGGTTCGTGCAGTATTTGAAAGTTTTAGCATTCGCAGCTACAGGTTTTATTGGATTCTACGTTTTTCTTAGTATACTTACCGATTTCCAACCGTTTGATGCACTTTGGGCAGCAATTAAAAAAGACGAAAAAGGAATGGGAACCGGCTATGAAAGCGTTGGTCGGTATTTCCATCTAAGCATTGCAAATCTTTTCGCATTTCTTATTGGTGTAGGTATTCCAATTACAGTTGTCTGGATACGTCAAATTGTTTCAACAGTTCAGGAGTGGAAACAAGGAAATGGAAGCAATCAGACAGGTTTCTCATGGATTTTATCTCCAGAAAAAACAGACACCTATGTTATCGGTTTTCTAATAACGCTCCTCTTTTTCACTTTTTCGACTCTGTTTACAATGGAGGTAGAACGTATCTGGATTTTCATGGTGCCGTTTTTAGCTATTCCTGCTGCTAAACACCTCACTACACGACCACTCTCAGATCTATATTGGGTTGGTGGCATGTTAGTCGCACAACTCATCTTGTCAGAAGTCCTCCTTTACACTCATTGGTAAAATTAACATGCGAATTCTCTATGTCATTGATTCCATGACAAAAGACGGGGCAGAATCGCAATTACTTAAGACAATTACACAGTTTACTCCCGACCAATATGAAGTATTCGTAGTCTTAAGCCGTGCTGAAGGAGAACGTATCAGTGAACTTGCCGCACTGCCATGTGTTCAAGATGTGACTACACTTTCAGGTGAAAGCGGTCGTATGAAGCTGATAGAAAAAGCCTTCACACTTGGTGGTATTATCAAGGCAGTGCAACCGGATATCGTCCACAGTTGGTTGTGGTATTCCAATTTTCTGTGTGGTGTTTCCCGTAGGTTCGGTCTGTTGTGTAAGATTCCGTTCATAGCATCACAGCGCGGTGATTACTATGCAAGATATGGCAAATTCCGACTCTGGCTTACAGAAAAACTTATTTACAGGGCTACCGACTGTTTACTGACTAATTCAGAACAGATACAACGTCATCTCCTCAAACTCTATCCACGTAAAAGGGTTCTTAGCATTCCAAATTTACTTGAATTGCCGACTGAGGTATGGATACAGAAACAGAGAGAATCATCTGAGGAGAAGTTAATTGTCAGTGTAGGACGATTCGCGCCGGAAAAAGGACATCGCTTTTTAATTGAGGCGTTGAGTTTACTTAACAAAAACTATGTTCATTGGAGATGCAAATTCCTTGGTGATGGTGAACTGGAGTCAGAACTCCGCGTACTCACAGCGAAGCATAACTTATCTGATAAGGTAATGTTTCCTGGATTTTGCGAGGATATCTTCTCTGAGCTTTTGAAATCAGATCTTTTTGTGCTTCCTTCTCTACACGAAGGTTCCCCCAATGCACTTATTGAGGCGATGGGTATCGGTATACCGTGTATTGCTACAGATGTGGGTGGAATCAAAGATCTGATTGATAATGAGAAGAACGGTATCAGTATTCCATCACAAGATTCAGTTGCGTTAGAAACGGCAATACATAGAATGTTGACAGAACCTGAGTTTGCCAGTGAATTGGGAAAAAACGCCCGTAAAACTATACAACAGAGGTTCAACACCGAAGAATCTATCCGAAAATTAGAAGAGATATATCAAAGTTTCGTATAGTAACATCATGCCTATCAAACTCGGGAACTTTATAAAAAATGCTATTTCAGCAGTTGTCCTTCTATTCGGTATTCCATTTCTCATCAGAGAATGGTTCTGCAAAAACAAGGTTGCAGTTCTCTTATACCATGATGTACAACCAGATATATTCGCTAAACATATAGACTACCTTTCCCGTCACTACAACATTATTTCATTAGACCTGTTAGTCACATCAGTCCATAATAAAGATTTTTCCGACATTCCACCGAAGAGCGTTGTGATTACGGTTGACGATGGTCATGCTGGAAATATCGCGCTCTTGTCAATAATTATGCAATACGACATTTTCCCAACAATCTATGTTTGTACGCAGATAATCAACACACATCGGCATTTCTGGTTTAGAATACCTATACTATCCAAGAAGGAAAAAGAACATCTAAAAAGACTGCCAAACGCAGAACGGTTAAGGCATCTTAGACAGACATCTAATTATAAACCCGAAAAAGAATACGAAGATAGACAGGCACTAAGTTTAAATGAGATGAAACAGATGATGCATTACGTTGACTTCCAACCCCACACCCAATTCCATCCGATCCTTCCGAATTGCACGAAAACAGAATGTAATCAGGAAATACGGGACAGTAAAGTAGATTTAGAGGGATTATTAGATATTAAATGTTATCATTTTAGTTATCCCAATGGGGATTATACCGAACGCGAGATTGAATTCGTTAAAGCTGCGGGTTACCGTTCTGCACGCACAGTGGATATAGGATGGAACAGAAACAATACATCACCCTATAAACTGAGGGCTATTCCGATTAGTGATGATGCTGGACTCATCCGCTTTCGCGCTGAGTTAACGGGGATTCCACAGCGAATAGGTAAATGGGTAAATTCTTTATTATGGCGAATAACCATTTAACACAATGGCACAGCGCATATATTAAGAATGCTTATCGTGAGTTAGAACAAGGCACAACGCGAAAGCAACTTGATGCGCTGAATATCAAGGCAACTGGAAAAAACGTCTTGGATGTTGGATGTGGACCGGGAAATCATCTCGTCATCCTGTCTAAACACAGTCCGAAACTGCTTATTGGCGTTGACATTGATGAGAGATTCTTAACTATTGGACGTTCCAGAATGGCAAAATTAATACGACCTTCTTCGACAAGACCTTCACTGGTTCGCGCATCATTGCCTATCTTACCGTTTGCTAACAACTCCTTTGATCTTGTAACGTGTTTCCTTGTGATGCCGCACGTGCCTGATGATAAAGAAGCATTATCGGAGCTTGCACGCGTTCTAAAGGTAGGAGGTACTCTTGCTATTTCTGGACATGGATTAGGTTTTCCGCTCCGTTATCTCAAACGTTTAAGAATAAAGCCTTTGCAGATGTATCTTGCTACGATTATATATAGATTGACAAAAAAAAAGATTATTAGAAATACCTTACAAAATGATAAAAAGATGTGTCAGATTTTAAAAAGCATCGGTCTGACAGTAGATGTATTACGCCACAATAAGAGGGTGCTTGGATGCGTTTCTACCTACTGGATTGGTGCGACGAAGATGGAAACGAATGGTGAAGTAAGTCCTAAAGCAATACAGTAATAGGAAAATAGAGAGAATTTACCACGATTCAACACCGTTAATAGAAACCGTAATGCAATATAACCAACAATAAAAGAGGCAAGCATTCCTGCAGCTAAAATATAGTATGGGATAGTTGTGTCTCCAATATCCTTTAATTTCAGGATAACTGCACCAAGTATAGCAGGAATCGAGAGCAGGAAGGAGTATTCTGCTGCAGTTTTTGCTGGTATACTCAAAAATAGCGCGAGCGAGATTGTTGCACCAGAACGTGAGATGCCAGGGGTAATAGCACCACCTTGTGCAAGACCGATGAGGGGTGCATGCCATGTTTTAACATATTCTGTTTGAGAATCTGCACTATCCGTTTCTTGTCTTCTCAGGCGAGGTAGTTGGAGTATTATACCCGTAAGTATTAGCATGATGCTAACAAGATGCACATTGCCGAAAAAGGATTCTAACTGGTCTTTGAACAGCACGGCGATGATGCCTGTCGGTATAGTTCCGAGAAGGATTAACCAGATAAACCTGAGTTCAACCGATGCATTGACTGTTGTAATCGGATTCCGGTAAAATTGGAACTTCCCAAGTGTTGAAAATCCATCCAACACTAATTTCCCTATTGCTCCACGATATACAGCAAGCACAGCGAATAGTGTGCCTAAATGTAGCATAACGTCAAAAAAGACGAGGTGTTCTTTCAATCCAAGATATTTCTGTGCTAAAACGAGATGTCCTGAACTACTGATCGGGAGAAATTCGGTTAGTCCTTGCAATATGCCGAGAAGAATAGCTTCAACTAATGTCATAGCGTTTATTATAGCAATGAATGCGACATCCTGCAAGTCAATAATACAGCAGTTAGGTGTATTTATAGTAAACTTTAGAGTTAATGATACATGTTTATAACTTCATCAATGGTTCTATCTGCATTATATTCTCTAAGCCGTTTGATATTGGCAAAGTCGTGTTCAATCGGATTGTAGTCAGGTGAATAAGGTGGCAAAAACAGGACCTCTGCTCCCGATGCTTCTATCAACTCACCGGTCCGATGCGTCTTGTGGATCTTGGCATTATCAAGAACCACCACGTCTGAGACAGACAGCCGTGGACATAAAAAGGCTTCAAGCCAAGCATTGAAACACGCAGCATCGCAACTGCCATCAAATAGACAGGGTGCCGTCCAAGTGGAATCGATACGCGCAGCGACCAGCGTCGTTGTTCGTGTTCTTGTGCCTGAGATCAAACCTAAAACAGTTTGACCTTTGGGAGCATAAGCATGGTGTCTATAACTCTCAGCACGAAAACCGCATTCATCCACATAAACTATCTTTTCCCAGCGGCGTGTTTCTCGGCGAGTGCCTGATGGTAGGCTCGTCGTTTCTCGTTGCATTTTCTTCGTTCCACCAATCAAACATGACACCGTCAAATAGTCCAGATTTCTTCAAGGCGACTACTCTCTTTACTATCAAATCTTGCACTTCGGGATTCGTAAAGTCTATGAGATAATTGAGAATCGTGTCGTTCTCATCAATCTGCATATCACCATTTGTATCTTCACCCCAACCAATAACAAGGTTACCTTCCTCATCTTTTAACTAATATGGTGAGTCTGGTGGATAATATCCGACTTCCCACCAGTGATCAGTATCTGCTTGATGTTGTTTAGACATATATTTGGCATCTCTATATCGGATCTCAACAAGCAACAATAAATTAGGATTCAGAGACAGAAGTTCATTTTTTCGTTGAATCGCGTCGTTTATCTGAATTTGAAAAAGGTTTGTCGCAAGTCCTGAATAGGGTTGGGCTCTGGTGATACTCCAATTGATCTTTAGAAGGGCGTACGGATGACCAAAAGCAAGGTCATGACGAGACAGACGTTGAAGTTCACTCTCAGATGGTAAATTTTCAATACCGTTCTATGCCTGAAATGTTGATGGAAAACTTCTTTCAACGATACTGACTCATTCCTACTTTCTGTATATCCTACCGTAATCATAGAAAACATAAAAAGAAGCAGGATATATATGTTTGGAAAAAACACAGACATGTGATGCTTTATACTGTTTTGAGGCATAACTATTGTGCTATATATAC
>VYFM01000204.1 GCA_009842375.1 Candidatus Poribacteria bacterium
TTCACTTGCCTTAAGAACACAGTAGTTAATTACCTCTTCAACCTGTGGGTCTGCAGGTTTTGATGTCGCATATTTCTTAGGTAATACATTGAAGTAATACAATGCATCAGCATAATAGTTTTCCTCATCATTTGCGAGGATTGTATATGCTTCACCTAACTTACCGTACGAAAGATCACCATACTTGGTATTTGAATAATTATCCGCGATAGACTTGAACAGCTTAATTGCGGCTTCAATGTCTTCCTTTTTACCTGCCTTTTGAGCCTGACCAAGTGACGAATTGGCATACTTATATTCATTATGTGCAAGGAAACTTGCGGTCTCATTGAGAAATGTCTGTGCAGTGTTTTTGGATTCAGAACTGAGACCGGGTGAAGACAATGCGCGCTCATAATTGTCAATTGCCTTGCGGAAAAGCTCAATTTGCTCTGTCGGTTGAAGTCCCGGATCTAATGCAGAGTTATAGTGCTTATTGCCGATGTTGATAAACGCTTCACCAGCGAATTTGCTATTATTATATTCTTTGACAAGAGTTTCGTTTGTAGCGAATAGTTTGTCAAGATATGCTTTTTCAGCAGACGTATTACCTGCTTCTTTCGCTGATTCCGATAAGTATTGATAGCAAGTCGCAATAGCGTATAAGGATTCAGGTGCTTTTTCATGTGCTTTATTAACCTTTCTGACCTTATCGTATTCAACGATTGCCTTTTCAAACTGCTCGGTTGTATAATAAGCTTCCCCTGCTTGATATTGCCAGAGGGCTGCATCTTTAGCATTCGGGTAACGTTGAACTAATTCTATGAAAAGCTTAGCAGACTTATCAAAGTAGGCTACTGCTTGAGGGGACATCTCTTCATCAATACCTACTTGCATCCTACCTAAGTCAAAGTTGGCAGATGCCAGATATGTTGATGCGGTTTCAACGTTTTCAGAAAGTTGGCTTGATGCGGGGAAAACACCTGCGGTTGCATACTTAATAAAATCTGTAAGTGGATCAATAGAAAGCAACAACTCTGGACGACGTTTGAAACCGATTCCTACAGAGTAGTAAATTTGACCTGCTTGGAACAGGGACGTTTGTACATACGGAATAACCGTTTGTTTGTCCGCTTTTTCTACAGGTGCAGCAAGTTTACTGACTTCATAGAATGTTGATGCTGCCTGTCCGCTCATATCAATGTAAGGTTTGGCATCATACCCTTGAGCTACATCACTCGGTAAGAGCGAACGTGCTTTATCAGAATAGAGGTATCCAAGGTTATATTGCGCAGCGGCTTTCTGTGAAACAGTCGCAGTCGGACTCGCCTTAAGTGATTCTACCGAGCTCACTGTTTCTGCGATAGCCTCATCTAAACGTCCTAATTTGACGTATAGTTCAGAACGTCGCAGACTTGCATCCGCTACCATAGAAGCAACACCGGTGTTCTGTTCCGTACTATAGTTAGTAATTAGGTTTTGGAACATTTCCAACGCTTTATCAAGTTCGTTGATTTTCTCCTGATAAATCAAACCCATTCTATAGTAGGATTGTGCTTGAACCACTTTATCTGCCAAGTTAATTGCATTCTGGTAACTTTTCAAGGCATCGTCGTACAACTTAAGGTGCTCATCTTGTGCGTACGCCATTGCGAAGTAGGAACGTCCACGGAGGTCGTCATCTTCGGTATTTGCAATGATATATTGATACTCTTTCACAGCATCTTGATAATTACCAACATTACTGTGTAATTCGGCAAGTCGAGAATGTGCTTGAGAGATGAGATTCAACCGCGCTTGATCCTTAGTTTGCCCTTCAAGAGCAGTAACCTGTTGGAATGCCTCAATAGCACCTTTTGAATCTTTCAGTCCCAACTTTGCTAATCCAAGCGTATAACCTGCACTGATACGGTTGTCGACGTTATCTGTCATTTCTGCAACTTGCATTGCTGCACCAACGGCATTTGTATAGGCAAGTTGGGCAGAATCGGCATCTTCAGCTTTCAATGCTATCTGGTAATAGCAGACAGCTGCTTGATATTGTGCACTTGGGGCAATATCACTATTTGGGAAACTTTCCACGAATGTTTTATATGAAGCAAGTGCTTCTTGATAACGTTCTTTGCCGTAATAAGTATGCCCTATTTTAAGTTGGGATCGGATACGAGCATCTTCGGATGCTCCAGGATTGTTAACAATTTGTTGGAGACTTGCAATGATGGCATCTATATTGTCCGCATCTGTGTTTTCAAGAGCGATTGCTTTGATGAGATCAATACGTCCGAGTGTCTTGAGAATTGTCTCATCACTGGAGTTCGCGAAGTAACCGCTTGCAGCATCCGCTGTCTGAATCACGAGAGACCATTTAGATGTGTCACCACGTTTTTGCGCAGCATCCTGATAAACAAGTACTAAACCGAAATATGCTTCAATTGCATTAGGGCTATCTTGATGTTCAGTGATAACTCGATTAAATGCTGCAATAGATTGTTCTGCAAATTCCGGTTTCTCCGCTGAAGCATGGTAGTAACAGAGACCTACAAGATAGAGCGCGTCATCTGCATATTCACCTGTTGGATCACCATCAACAACAGCCTGATATTGCACAGCAGCTTCTTCAAAACGACTTTCTGCACGTAGTAAGTCAGCAAGTTTAATCTCTGCTAATGATAGGTTGTTCTTATCAGTAAGTTGAGGTAAGATTGAATTGTAGTATGTGATGGCTTGTTCCTTGTCACCTTGTTTCACATAACTATTTGCGGTGAGTAGAAGTGCCCGTTGATAATACTCACTGGTATCAACTATCATCGCATAACGTTCTCGTGCCGCATCCCATGCTCCGAGCATTTCATGAGAGAGTGCCTCGTTCATGATACATGCTTCTATTTGTGAAATACGGTCTGGGAAGTCTTGATAACGTCCTTCACTGATACCAGGCAGAAATGCTTCATCAGAGAACGTATTGACAGCTAACTGGTATGCTGCAACAGATTTTTGGAGATATTCGGTATTGAAATTTGTCGAAGGATCTCCTTCCTGATATCCCTCAGGTTTCGCTGCTTCATAATAGGAACGACCTTCAAAGAATTTACCCATCAACTTTACGTTATGGAATTTCGGAAGTGGACGGTAATCCCATAATTTAGCATATTCCTCAGCAGCTTCAAGGTACTGATGGAACTCAGTCCGTTTCATATCCGCAAATCTGAGTTGGACTTCTGCTGCCAGGATATCATACTCGTTATCGTTCTTATTCTTTTCAATAAAATCACGGGCAACTTTTTCCAATTCTTCCTTACGGTCTAAGTCGTTCAATGTCCAGATTGCACCATACAAGGCATGCGGTGTAACAGGATTTTCTGGATAATTGTCTACCGTATTCTGATACCATTCTAATGCGAGTTGAAGTGTTTCATTCCCTTGATCTTCATCACCAGCCTCACGTTGATTAGTACCGAGTCTATAATATGCTTCGCCAATTTGGAAGGAACAGTAAGGAGTAAAGTTAAGTTCTGAACCTTCATCACCTGTTGAGGCATTTTCATGTTCAATCACAGATTGATATGAATCAACTGCGTCACTCCAACGTTCCAATTTAAATTGACTATCTGCTATACCAAGTTTTGCGTCACCAACAAAGGTACTTTCTGGATATTCTTCTATCAACACCGTGTAGGAGACAATAGCGTTTTCATAATCTTCTTGATCAAAATATGTCTGTCCAATTGCAGACTGAATATCTGCTTGGACTGATCGATCCGCTGTATTTTGCATTGCCAACTCATAGTTAACACGGGCATTGTCATAGTCTTTCTGTTTAGCATAGATTGCCCCTTGGTCGAAGTACGCAGCGGTGACAAGATTGTGATCAGGAAACTGTGTGATAAAGTTTGTATACCGACTTATAGCCTCATCATGTCTGTCTAATTGGTTCAAACAGTAGGCAGCCTTATACATAGCTTCGGCATGCAGTTCAGGAAAGTTCTTGAACTCTTCAGTAGCAAACTTATCAAATTCGGGGTATGCTTGCTCATATTCATTTTCATCAAGGAACGATTGCGCGATGAGAAGTTGTGCGTCATCCTTAAAATCGGAGTTGGGAAAATTAGCAATAATATTACTGAAGGCTGTTCGTGAGGGTTCAAAGTTTCCCAACTTATGGTTCAATTGTCCGATAGCGTACCATGCATTCTCGATTTGCAGACTATTCGGGAAGTTCTCAATCAACTGCATGAACTTGGCTTCTGCAATTTCATATTGTTCAGTACGATACAGAATATGTCCCCAAAGGTATGTTAAGCCCTCTTGGTGTTTCGGGATAGTAGCGTCTGGGGCAACTGATTCAATATACTCAAGTGCGGTAGCATAGTGATTGACATCACCACTCTGTTCCGCAAGTCGAGAATATGTGACAGCAATCTTGAAGTTTGCGAGGGTGCTGAAGTCCTTATCGATAACCTCTGTTTTTACACCACGTTTCTTGGATTCTTCAAGTGCTTCATTATATTTGGCGATTGCCCCTTCATAATCTGCTTGTCCATATAAGGCTTCTGCAGAATTGTAAAGTTGCTCAACCTTTTTTGAGCTACCCATCATAAAAGGTGAGATGAGCGCAACAATCAAGGCAAGACCACCAATAATCCCCAAAAATCTTGGATTCATTACATTCTCCTTTAGATATATGTCAAAACTGTGTGAAAATCGGAAATTTTTCCGTCACATCAATTGTGTAAATATAGGAACGAAATATTCGAACCGTTCTTTACATTTAGGATACCTTCTTGATAATTCATCAAGGTAATGTTACGAAGCATTACAAATACTTCGTAGATATATAACGTAGTTATAATTTACTAAATTCGTAAGATTCAGAGATAGTAAGTATCTCTGAAGGAACGTTCATCAATTCGTCAACAACCTGCAATGATTTGCGGTACTGCCGCGGATATTGTTCTAAATATTGTGCGACCCGAAGTTCCAACGGAAACGCTGCATAATCATCATCGTGTAAAGGTGATTTATTATTTAAAATATCAGGTTGTGCATAAACAATCAGTTCGGAATTAGCATCATCTGTTGGAACAGAACGGTCATTGCTGGTATGCATAACAATAATATGTCCTTCAGTTTCAGTCGTCAAAGGTTCTGCCAACTTCCAATATCCGACCTTATCAGCATCTGCAGCAAGGTTTGTGTTACTAACTTCCCCTGGAGCCTTTCGCTTTGTAACGTAATCATTGTAAATGCCTTGTAACACTTCAGATTTATTGTTGTCAGGATTGAGTTCCTGCGCAATGACCGGTTTACCGACTTGTTTAGAAACTTGATTAGAATGCATCCAAACATTCTGTTTAAACATGTGCATGGCAACAAATCCCGTTACAATTAACAAAAATAGTGTACCTATTGGCAACAAATTTCTACCAATGAAACTATATCGACCAAAACTCTGACGAACTCGCGTCAGAAAAGACCAAGTAAACTGTCCCACCGAGGTCTTTAGACGTTCATATAATGGTATGGGACCTTTACTTTCAATGCAACGGTGCAATTCTACCTCAAATTGATGGTAATAATTTTCAGATACTTTCGGTTCAACATAATAACCAATAACAAGATCACGCGTTTTTCTAAGCGCAGCAACCTCATGTCGACATGTCTGACAGAACCTAAGATGTTCCTCAACCTTTTCAGTGTCCTTGGTTGAGAGTGTATCATCTATGTAATCTGATATAAAACGTTGTATGGCGTTACACTTCAGTTTCATAACTTTTTCGGTTTCAACAATTTTCTTTTAGCATTTGAAACCGCTCCCACAAGGATTTTCCAAACACTTTCGATTATATTCAAATATAATAGTAACTAACTAAAAATTGGAGTTAGCCTCAACATACGGCTTTAACAGTGTTCTGAGTTGTTTTCGTGCATAGTGTAAACGGGATCGGACTGTCCCTTCTGAACAATTTAAGATTGACGCTATTTCTGCATGTGTTAATCCTTCTAATTCATGGAGTATTACCACAATCCGATGTTTAAGTGAGAGACTATTAACCGCCTTTGTCACCCAATGCCGTAGTTCTGCTTTCTCCGCGTGTATTTGAGGATCATTCACCATCTCCGCTTTTTGTCGCACGCTTGGATCATAGTCAATTTCTTGTGCGCTGCTAAGCGGAGTTTCACGTCTGCGTTCACGACGTTTAACGAAGTTTAGTGCCTCATTGACAGCTATCCGATACACCCAAGTTTCAAAAGCTGCCTCTTGCCGAAAGGTGTGAATTGACTGATATACCTTAATAAAGGTCTCTTGCATTACATCGTTTGCATCCTCGTGGTTTTTAGTAATTTGCAACGCAAGGCGATGCACCATCCGTTTATACTTATCTACCAACGGGGATAACGCTGTTTCATCTCCTTCGCGGAGATTGTCAATGAGCAAGGCTTCAGTTCTTTCCACGGAACATTTCTCCAACGGCTTCTACTATATTTAGACAACACTATTCTGAAAACTGTTCAATTATTCTAAAAAAACATTATAGCATAAATTCATATATTGTGAATAAAAAATTGATAGGTACACTTT
>VYFM01000474.1 GCA_009842375.1 Candidatus Poribacteria bacterium
ATATTTAACCTAAATTCAATTGATACTAAGTGAGTGTCTGGTAACTGGACAATCTCAATAGGTATAACGAGAAATACAAGAAAAATACTCCCAACAACTATTGTCCATCGTTGGACTATACCACGCCAGACTCCTGCACTCAAACCTAACAGTCCAGACAATATATAAAGGCAAATCCATATACGATAGACTTGATCCCGTGGGAAGCGTCCGATAGCAAAAGTTTGTAGGTTGGCAGGAATTACGTTCCATTTTGCTTCAGTGAATGTCCACGCTATTATGTCCTTAAAAACAAAATAGAGAAACAACAAGGCAACACAAGTCAGAATTGAGTTATACCAAGTGTTAAATAGGTTCTCTCTAAGCCACCCTACAAACCCTTTTGCAGAAGTTGGTGGTTTAATTTGTTGAATATCTATTTGTTCTTCCACTATGTGACATCCTTATGTTGATACGCGTTGAACTACATTAAAATCATACATATATACATCACCGATTAATACGGTTAACCCAACTGTTATACCAATTCATTGCTGCTGATGTTATCAGACTCATGGTCAGATAATTTATCATAATCATTGCAAAGACAGGGATTTCTTTCCCAGCTTTAGTCATAATCCTCTTTCCAACCTGAAATAGGTCGTCATAACCCACTGCTGCTGCCAAGCTTGAGTTTTTGGCAAGATTAAGATACTGGCTTGTAAGTGGTGGAATAATAATTGGAACTGCTTGCGGTAGAACGATTAAACGTAACGTCTGCCCTGTACTCAAACCGACTGACCGAGCAGCTTCCCGTTGTCCCTTTGAGACTGCTTGTATACCACTTCGGACCACTTCAGCAATAAATGCACCGGTATAGACACTTAACCCAATTAGGAGAGAAATGAAACTTGCTGAAAAACGTATCCCGCCAACGACGTTGAACCTTTGTAATTCCGGACGTACTAATACGAATGGACTCTCTGGCACCAGAAACCACCCTATGATGGCTACTATGAAGAAAACGGGTACAACACTCCACTTCGCAGCTCTGGGTACATGTGCGAAATATCCAATGTCATCTCCTTCTTCCATCCTTTCGACCTGTTTGCGATGGAAAATCAATGCCAAGACAAATATAGAGATAATTGACAAAACAGCTGCAGCATAAAGATACCCAACCCAGCTGCTGAATCCTACTGACAGTTGTAGAGAGGGGAAATGTATCGACCGATTGTTGATGTAGATAGCATTGAATAGTTCAACGCTATCCCGCGCTGCAGGTAGTGCGCCAAATATGGCAAACCAAAACACTATCTGAAGCAGTAGCGGAACATTACGGAAGATTTCAATATATGTAGCCGCTATGTTTCGCACTAACCAATTGGTTGATAAACGTGCAATTCCAAAAAAGAGACCAAGCACTGTCGCACATAAGATTCCAGCCAAACTAACCCTTACAGTGTTCAGCACGCCGACATAAAACGCCTTTAGATACGAATCAGACGCATCATATTCTATGATGCTATCGGATACATCAAATCCCGCTTCATTACTCCAAAAATCAAGTTTGAGATTCAAACCGCGACTTTCTAACCCTTTAAGCATATTCGCGTAGAGAATCCCCGCTAACAGGAATACACCAAGCACAAATAGAATTTGGAATAATACTTTAAGAACGCGAACATCTCGATAGAAGGGGATGTTTGTTGGATTTTGTTGCATTGTTCTCTCTGTTTTCTACTTTCCCAAATCGATCCTTTACATGGTGGAGTAGGTTTGTTGACGATATTCTTGATAGAGACGTTGTTTGAGATCCGCATTGATCTCAGGTTTGGATAATTTCGTGAAGAGTTCCAACCTACTATTTACCAAACTTAATAAAATCTCATCAAACACCCGATCAAACTTATACTTTTTATTACTCTCCGAATTATCTCCCTCAATCACCTGCCGGAGTTCTTCGTGATCGTGCACTTTTTGGTTGATAGTTTCTAAATCAACCCTATCTTCTGCAGTAATACCTACCTGATAAGCTTCGTTCAGCGCGTTGACGATATTGGAAAGGAAATCTTGCTCAGGTTCCCTAAAGGTGCCGACATCGCTACCAATCCCTTCTACTTCGCTATCTGTTGCTTCAAGGGAAAGTTGCTGATTTTCATGCGTTCTTTGTACCCTAAACGAATCCAAGTCAACAGAATCTAAGAGATCCGTCAGGTCCGGATGTTCCCGTTTCGGCAACTTCTTATTCAGGTTGCGAGCAAAGATATACAATTTCTCCCACGCCACATCATTAAAAGTAATCAACTGTGAGATGTATCCATAGAGACGTATATAACTTTGTAAGGTAGAACGAAAATCCTCTCTATATTCTGTTTCAAGTGAAACCCACCGATCAACGACGTTATCAAGAATGCTTTGTAACAATTCATCTGGTTGATCCGAATCATAAAAGATACGACAAAATTGGTCAATAGATTCTTCATCGTAAAGGTCAAAACCTTCCAATTGGCTTTGTAGGTCATACAACCGATTTGGGTCAGTTTCCTCTGCAAGAATTGTAGTCTGATAATACTGTTGAAACGCTTCTTGCACCTGCTCCGGTTCATTCACAAAATCAAGTACCAGTACATCCGTCTTACCGGGGGCAACACGGTTCAGTCGACTCAAAGTCTGGACACATTGCAACCCATCTAACTTCTTATCAACATACATAGTCTGTAGCAACGGTTCATCAAAACCTGTCTGGAACTTGCTCGCGACAATCAAAATACGATATTCAGGACTCTTGAAGGCATCGGCAATTGAGGTTTTGAGTCGTAAACCGTTCATGCTGTTTTCCGTATAGTCCAACCCACTATCGGTGTCGTGGACGGTATCACTGAAGGCAACCAGACACTTGTATGGTAGATTCATATTACGTATCTGCTTATCAAATTCCTGCTTGTATTTGACGCAGTGCAATCGGGACGGTGTAACTAACATCCCTCGCCCCTTGCCTTGGATTGTCTTTGCGGTGTATTCGGTGAAATGTTCCAAGATAATCTCGGTTTTCTTCTCAATACTGTGGGGTTGCAAGTCAACATAGTTTGTCAGTGCGCGCAGTGTCCGAGACCTTTCATACTCTCTATCTTCATTTACACTTTTAACCAATTGGAAGTATCTCTTATAGGTAGTGTAATTCTGTAGCACGTCAAGCGTAAAACCTTCACTGATGCTCTGACGCATGGAATAAACGTGAAACGGGACAAAATTCCCTTCTTTATTTTTACGTCCAAACAGTTCTAAGGTCTTATTCTTCGGTGTACCACTAAAACCGAAATAGGAAATATGATCCTGCATCCTACGTTGCTCCATCTCCGCAATAATCTTAGCATCAATATCTGATTCTACCTCATCGGGGTCATCTTCGTCTGTTTCTCCGCTCTCTATCCCTTGTGAAAGTGAAGTCCTGAGACTTCGTGCAGATTCCCCGCTCTGTGAGGAATGCGCCTCATCAATAATCACTGCAAAGGTCTTACTTTTAAGTTTGCCAATTTCATCTGCTATCACACTGAACTTCTGAATCGTGGAAATGATGATACTTTTACCAGATTCAAGAAAACCTCTGAGTTGTGCTGAATTCTTATCAACAGCATAGACCACACCCTCAACCTGTCCTACCTGCTTGATTGTCCCCTGCAGCTGCTTGTCAAGTAACTTCCGATCCGTCACGACAATGACAGAGTCAAAAATTCGATTCGTATCAGTGGTAGATTGGTAAAGATGTGTCAACAGATGTGACAACCATGCAATAGAGTTTGATTTACCACTCCCTGTTGTATGTTGAATCAGGTATTTCTGTCCAACACCTTCCTTCACAATCGCTTTTTCCAATTTACGAATCACATCAAGCTGATGATACCGTGGAAATATAAGCACTTTCCGCTTATCATCTACCACGTTTTCATTTCTGGGATCGTAGACCTTGTCGACGATCTCTTGTTCATGGATAAAGTTATTGATTAACTCCATCAGATTATTGGGTTGTAAGATGTCCTCCCACAAATAAGCAGTCTTATGTCCTTTACGGTTTACAGGATTTTCTATACCCCTATTAAACGGAAAGAATCGAGTCTTTTCACCCTGTAATCGCGTTGTCATGGATACTTTTTCGTTCCCCACTGCAAAGTGCACCAAACATCGCTTGAATTTGAACAACGGCTCCCTCGGATCCCGATCTGTCCGATACTGTTTCTCTGCATCCGTGAAAATCTGACCCGTGAGACTGTTTTTCAACTCCATTGTCACCAAAGGTAGACCGTTGAGGAACAACACCATATCAAGCGATTTTTCATTGTGCTCTGAATACCGAAGCTGCCGAATCAGAGAGAATTGATTTTGTTTATAAAGTTTTTCATGTTCGGGGTTCATTCCACTTGATGGATGGAAATAGGTGAAATCAAAGTAACAACCTCTGTCTTTAACCCCGTTTCGCAACACATCTAACACGCCACGACGTTCAATCTCTCTGTTCACACGCTCCATAAGTTTAACAAGCGTCCCTTCTCCATACTGACGTTTCAGTTTCTCATATTCTTCCAGTTGTGTCCCCTGAACAAACTGCTTCAAATCATCATGTATTAAACAGTGACTTCTGTTATAGATGGTATATTGCCGTGTCCGGTAACCTGACCGATTCAGGTATGCTTCAATATGATCTTCAAAGTTTTCTTCGGTATACGTCGGCATAATCTATACCTCGTTTCGGACGTCTATCTTGCCTGTCACCGCTTCGGAGATGAGGGATTGACGGTATTCTTTAAGGAGTTCAATTTTTCTGTGTTCAGTGGCTATCAGTTCGTCATTCTGTTTGGTTTTTTGGTCAAGGAAGTTTGCAATAGCGCGTTGTTCAGAATCAGTAGGTATCGGTAGGAGTAGATTTTCAATTGACGGTTTTCCTAAGCCGTATCTAGTAATTCCATTTGACTCCAACTCAAAATATCGTCTCGTTCTATCCGATTGAATAAATCTGAAAATGTAATCACCACGACAAGAAAATGGTCTAATCATTGTTAAATGATAACCGCAGACAACATTTTCTATTTCGTCCTTGACGAATGTTGGGACACCAATATCATCTGGAGTTTCAGAGTCTTTGGTAATGATGACATCACTTTTCCTCAAAACAAATTTCTCAAATTCACGTTCCTTACAACTACCCTTATCCAAAACGGTATCAACTGTAATATAATCGTTGTAATATACATGCGTATAATTGCATAATCTGACTTGGATCTCATCTGGATAGATGTGTTTGTCAACATTACTGGGCAGTATCTTCGCAACATATTTTAGTCTTTGAACTTTCCAGTGCCTCGGTATCTCCCCAATCCACTCCACACCCGACGGTTTCATCTCCACATTCGGGTCAAGTCCCTTTGTCACTGCCTGATTTATCAGTACTGTGCGTTGTTCCTGCAGCAGTTCTATCCGTCTTTCTTTGATGCGGATGAGTTCGTCAATCTGTTCTGTTTTGCGGTCAAGGAAGTTTGTGATAGCGCACTGTTCGAAATCAGTAGGTATCGGTAAAAGTAGATTTTCAATTGATGACTTTCCCAAGCCGTATCTGGTAATTCCCTTGGACTCCACTTCAAAATACTTTCGTGTCCTATCGGATTGAATAAATCTAAAAATGAACTCTCCACGACAAGTATCGGTTTTAATCATCGTTAAATGATAACCACAGACGACACTTTTCAAATTGTCTTTGATAAATGTTGGAACACCAATATCATCTGGAGTCTCAGAATCCTTGGTAATTATAACATCACCTTTCCTCAAAACAAATTTCTCAAATTCACGTTCCTTACAACTACCTTTATCCAAAACGGTATCAACTGTAATATAATCGTTGTAATATACATCCGTATAATTGCATAGCCTGACTTGGACTTCGTCTGGATAGATGTGTTTATCAACATTACTTGGTAGTATCTTCCCAATGTGTTTGAGTCTTTTAACATCCCAATGGAAAGGTATTTCCCCAATCCATTCCACACCACTCTCTTTGTATTCAGGATAGCGTCTCATAATTCCAATGCCTTTTTTGATGATTCCAGACTGTGTATTTGTAGGTGCGTATGTTTTGCCTTATTACTTTAATTGTATTAATGAGTCACGGACCTTATTTGGATCAATAGAATATTTCTTTACTAAATCCTTTATAAGAGATAACGCGTATGGAGCTGTATAGGGTGAAAGTATTATTTGATCTATTAACGTGTCTATCTTAATATTCACAGGGAAGGTTGATGGCACCCAACGATATTTTTCATTATCATTCGTAGAATCGGTTATAAACATTTCTGTTCCGCGTCTACGAAATCCGCCCATTCTGGGGTCAGGATTTCCATGAAATCCCCATCTATGGTCAAAAAACGGAATATCCGTTAAATATGTTTTACCGATTATTGATTTTGTTGCATATTTGTAAGATATTACTATTCGCACTTCGTCTTCAGTCCCATACAAATCTTGCTTGTGAAATATTGGTT
>VYFM01000596.1 GCA_009842375.1 Candidatus Poribacteria bacterium
AAATTATGACTATGAATATAAAACACATTACTTTCTTAACAGTTCTTTTGCTTTTTGTAAATATATTGTCATTTTCTGTTGTTCCTTTAACAGATGCCGCGCCTATCAATGAAATATCAACCAACAATGGAAAAGTTGAGGTGATAAGTGCTACCCAACAAGGAATAACGTTACAACTCACAATTCCAAATTCAATTTTTGAGATCGAAACATTGGAACGTAATGGAAAACATTTTCAAACCCTTTCGTTCCCCGGATGTCGTTTTATGAATGAATCAGGATTGCCACGCTTGCCCATACAAGCTGCTTTGTTAGGAGTCCCATCCGATGTGAATTTTTCTGTGCGAATTGTTGAAAGTAATGACTTTAGTACATATAAACTCCAACACACACTTGCAGATAAGAAAGTAATTTTAGGACGACATAATTCTAATGGAATTGCGTTGAAACCAGAATCAAGGTTGGATTCATCTTATACGACAAATCGCTTTTTTCCACAAAACCTTGCTAAGATCGGAAAAGCGGGGTGGATTAGAGAAAACCGTGTGCTTCCTATTCAACTGAATCCTGTTCAATATAACCCTGTGAGCGGTGTCGTCAAACTCTACCACCGGCTTGTAGTTGAGGTGCAATTCAGTGGGTTACGGAACGCGCCATCTGCGATTCCGGAATTTCCTCGATCAGAATCTTCTGTATATGAGGAGATGTTTGGAAGTCTGCTAATCAATCCACAAGCTGCTAAACAGTGGCGTTCTCCCGCGATGAACGCTATCCCAAAAGATGGAACAGTCGGACATATCTCACCTTTCTCTGTACCGAGTGCCCCTGCAATCACTATTCCCCGCTATAAAATATATATCCTTAATGCTGGCATGTACAGCATAACCGCAAGTGATTTAGCAGCTGCTGGCGTTGATATAACAACCATCAGACCGTCTACACTGGCACTATCTAATAAAGGAAAACAGATACCTATTTATGTTCGGAATGCAGGCAATGGACAGGCAGTAGACGATATATCTGGCTTTGATGCTGATGGGGAAATTATCTTTTACGCCCAACGTCATAGTGGTGAAAAAACATATTTTGACGCGTATACCGATCAGAACATCTATTGGTTATCATGGAATGCGGGACCTGGACTCAGGATGGAAACGACATTAATTTCAACAGAAATACCCGAACCTCTTCTTGATACATCGGGATTTCCAACAGATGGACCAACGCTTTATCAACCAAGGAACTTTCTAACCCGTATTCATGTTGAAAGGGATAATCAGTTTCGTCGATTTAAAAACTTTGGTTTGGAAACAGGAAGTGAGTTTGATGTGTTTGGGGACGGTATCCTTGAACGTGATTTCGGTATCAATGCCTTACCTGATTTACCAGATGACAGTTGGTTTTGGGCGCAGACAAGTGCCACAGAAATAAGGAATTTTCCGTTTACAATCACGGGTGTGGCTGGAACCGGTCAAAAAGCAACAATGCGCGTCGCATTACACGGTAGATCAGAAGGTTCACATTTTGCAGAAATGTGGTTGAACAATGACATTGTCCTTGGAAGACCGCGGTGGACTGGAGATACGGAATATCTGTTTGTGAACCAACAAATTTCACAATCTGCCCTCAAAAATGGTAGAAATACGTTAAGTGCTGTTAGTCCTGAAGATCATGTGTTGGATCTGGTCCTGATGAACTGGTTTGAAGTTGATTATTGGCGCACTTTTGAGGCAAACTCAAATGTGTTACCTTTTTCAATTACATTACTACCTGATGACATAACCGGTGAAGTAAACCCAAATTTTAGGGTTACCCTTAAAAACTTTACCGATCCCAATATAGAAATATATGGCGTTAATGGCACACGGTATGTTGGCTTAGCTCCACAAGAAGATGAGGATATGCCGGGGATTTACGAAGTTATTTTTCAATCCACACTGATTAGCGGCGTGCCACAGTATCGTCTTGGTGAATCGCTCAATCTTGATACATCTATTCAATATATCGCACTGACTCGTGGTAAATACCGAAAACCTCAAAAAATAATCAAAGATACTACCTCTGATTTGCGTAGTCAACACAACGGCGCGGATTATATCATCATTACACATACAGATTTCATGAGAGATGTGCAGCCGCTTGTCGACTTCCGTAGCAAACAAGGGTTGCGGTCAATTGTAGTGGATGTCCAAGATATATATGATGAATTCAACCATGGAATTACCAATCCTTATGCTATACGCGACTTTCTTAAGTATGCTTACGAAAACTGGCAATCCCCTGCCCCTACTTACGTGTTATTAGTCGGGGACGCTAATCCGATAGACAAAACCAGTTTCGTGCCTACGATTCAGGTGCAAATTCCCGGTTACGGTTCATCTTCAAGTGATCACCAGTTTGTCACCTTTCGTGGTGATGACTCATTCCCAGACATGCTTATTGGAAGAGTGCCTGTTACAAATAGTGTTGATGCGCGGATATTCGTTGAACGTGCCATAAAGTATGAAAGCACAGACCGAACAGGTCCTTGGCATAAACGTATATTAATGCTTGCAGGTTCAACAGAGGATTTTCATGCGCAAACCGATTCCCTTGTTAAAAACAATAAACTTACCCAAAAATACGAAACTAAATTAATATACGCACCTACTACAGTCGAAGATGATCTACCCTTAGGTGAAGGCACAACCCCCGTCGGACGACAAGTGATTGATGGATTTAACAACGGTGCTTGTATTGTTAATTATGTTGGTCATGGTGCTGGTGGCAGATGGGCATCCAGTCGTATGATGGATTTAGAAGATCCGCATAAGAACTTAACGAATATTTCTCAGCTGCCTTTTGTAATTAGCATGACCTGTTTTACTGGTGAATTCGACAGCAAAACAGGTTGTCTCGCCGAAGAATTTCTACGTTCGGAAAGCGGTGGAGCGATCGGGGTCATCGGTGGTACAAGCGTAGGATTATTATGGGAAGATCATGTCCTCAATAGAGAGATATTCAAGGTTATTTTTGACGATAAAACTCCGTATCTCGGTGCTATACTTGCAGAAGCAAAGACACAGTTTTTGCTCAACCTACCGGGTTACCTTGATTTAGCAGAAGTGTTTACCCTTTTCGGGGATCCCGCGACACGATTAAGATTACCACATACACAGATGCAGCTACAGGTGGAAACAGATAAAGTCTTGCATAGAGATGTTTTCAATGCAGGCACTTTATTAACTGTTTCTGGAACATTACCCAACCCAAATTTTAGTGGAGAAATAGAGATAACAGTTCTCTCGAACCCGACAGACAGAGAAAGTAAGAGGAATCGGGCAACCTTCGATTCATCCGACATAGATCCTCATCGTGTTATGGACGTTACGCCCCGTACGGAAACTGTGTCTGTAATGGATGGACAGTTCCAAGCACAAGTGCAAATTCCATACAACAGTGCATTCGATTCTTGGAATCTAAGAACTTATGCTTGGAATGCTGAAGAAGATTCAATAGGATACACGGCTTATACAACGTTAGATCGGTATATAAAAAATGTACGACTTGAACCATATCCTGTACCCTCCAATCAACCTGTCCATGTTTCTGTTGATGTAGTCAATGTTAGTGCGATTGAAAACATAACGTTATATTGGAGTACTTACCTAATAGAATCTCGACGCGATGAGGCTGCCCCAATACCGTTGGTGCTACACGAAGGAACAACTTATAGAACTGAGCATCCTATTCCCGCACATTCATCTGGCGAATTGATTGATTATTACTTACTCGTCAAGACTAAAGAGGGTCGTATACTTCAAACAGAGGTCGTTACCTATACTGTGGGAGAATCGGCAGATCTCACTGTATTAGAAAACACTATAAGTTGGGATACAGATGCCCCTTACCACCTTTCCGCGCATATCAAAAACCTTGGAGCCATTAACGCTAAAAATGTACCTATACGTTTTTTCCAAATGCCAGCAACTACTGAATCGGAAACACAAGAAGTTACGCTTGAGATGCTTCAGAACGCAACACCAATCGGAAATGTAAAAATACTCCCGGAAATACTTGTTGATGGATTTGTTGTCGCGAGTGTGCCGTGGCAACCTGATCCCGGTACGTATCTTATCACGGTATATGTGGACTTGCCTTCAGAACAACAACCAGATGGAATTATTCTTGAACATAGAGAGACCAATAATAGCGGATCACAGGTATTTGTAAACAACCGTGTTTTCATTGCAACTGAAAACATTGACAAACCTATACAGAGTTTAGATGGCATGTTTCGTATTGCTATTCCACCGAAAAGTCTACAAACACAAAATGCAATGACATTTGAAACGGAACCGTTGACCATCAAAAACCAACCTGATATCGATCATGTTCCTATAACGAGCGAAGATGGCTATCCTACTGCCTACCGCCTTGAATTCAGCCAACAAACCGAATTGATAGGGACCGCGACCTTTGTGAAGACTACAAGTGATGACTTTTATATCTATATGCTGGACGATGAAACAGGAAACTGGATTCGAGTTGGAAAGCAGATAGATGACGGTGAGACCATCTCTGCCGAGGTGAAACTGCCGGGGGCATTCGCTTTACTGTCGCATACTGATTCTAAACCACCTTCCGTAGAAGTAAATGTTGAAAATCAAGGATTCATTGATGGTGATTATATTTCCGAAACGCCTATTATCACTGCAAAAATTGAGGATGCCAACGGAATTGATACCCGTCCAGAGAGTATCATCCTTACCAAGAATGGCAATCGTGTTCCACAGGATGAGTATACAATATCCGCTTCTCCAAGCAATAGTAACATTATTCTGATTACTTATTCACCTATAAATGCTTTGGAGGCAGGTGAGTACCGCATTCGATTGCAAGCACAAGATGCTAACGGAAATGTAGAGGATTCGACACTAACAGCAAAAGTCGCTGGTGGATTTGAGATTAAAAACATTGCTAACTTCCCTAATCCATTTCGTCCTGGACAAGGTGCTGGTAGGGGTACAGACTTTGCCTACTATCTCACGGGTGGGGCAGATAAAGTGAGTCTTAAGATTTATACACTCACCGGCAAACTTATTACAACTATTGATACACTTGATGCGTCAATATCTTACAATGAATACCATTTTGACGGTTTAGATGCCGACGGTGATCCGCTTGCGAACGGTGTCTATATCTACAAATTCACTGCTACCAAAGGTGATACTCGCACGCAAAAGGTCGGTAAGATTGTTGTGCTGAAGTAGGTTTATGTCTCCCGCCCAAACACCAACACATCGTAATGCTGTCCCCTATATTCAAACTGATTTTTGAACCTACCTTCACAGGAAAATCCTGCTGTTTCTAAGACTTCTGCCTTCTTCTCTGCCCCACTATCAACGTAACACTGAACTTTCATCTCAGGAAACTTCAACGCTGCGAGTAGATCGGGAACAGAATTGACAAAGTTAGGGTGAAAAAAGAGATCAAGGAGTGCAATATTGTCTTGCCACCGACTATCCCTACATACCGTTGCCCAACCGACAATTGCCCTGTTATTGGTAGTCAACAGTTTTGCATCATCAAAGATGTCGTCTGTTTCCAAAGTGTGCTTAAAAGTCAAAAATCCGCTTTCAAAATTTGTGGGTCCATATACATTCCATTTCAGACTGCGTAACGTGTCTGAGCCCACGATGCCAGATAATGCTGTCAGTTTTGGCCAATCGTGCCATTCTGCAGGTTTTGGATATGTGTTAGTGGATGCGAAGTAGGTGTTATCAAAATCATCGTCTGCCTGATACTTCATAAACCCTGATTCCGGGAAAACACTCTCAAATCCAAAGTTGTGGTAGATATGATATGGGTGACTATTGTATCCTGTTCCAAGGTAAAGTGCGCGACCGTTCCGTTGTCTAAAATCTTCCATTTGATACGCCATTGTTCCTTTACAGGCACCTTTTCTACGCTGATCCGGTAATGTAAAGACATGCCCTAAAATCCCGATACCTTCATGTTCAACTGTCATGATGTTCGTGATAATCTTTCCATCAATTTTTCCGACATAGAAACGGGTTTCCAATTCATCTAATGCTTCTGTAACGCACCGTTCAATATGCCACTTGAAGTTACCCGGCTTATGTCCGAGAAATTTCTTTATCTCTTCCGCATACGATTCATCAGGTGCCCTAAGCATACCAACTTCCATGCTTTCCCCGGTTTTCAGTTTTATTTCATCCAGTTGTACGTACATTTCTACCTCACAATCCTACCTTAGAGTTATTCAATTCTCCAGTAGTTGTTGTTTCTTATATCTCTCCGCTGTAGGAGCGATCTCACTGTCACGACTGTTCAACAGAATCGCACAAAACGCTAAAATTTAAAATCTGATATTTCAATCAGTGTCGCTAAGATTTGGTTGAAACCTATTCAATAATGCGTAGCATCCTTTTCTGAAAATAGGATGCTATGGTAAACGCGGATGTACACGATTAATACCTTTTC
>VYFM01000127.1 GCA_009842375.1 Candidatus Poribacteria bacterium
TGTATAAATAATTCTAAAATTAACTATAAAATTCCAAGTAGAAATAGAAAAAGGGAAATCCTTTTTATCGTATTTTCTTTATTTCGTTTTTAGTTCGGTATTTCTAAACCTATTGGACCAAACTCAAGGTTTTCAGGATAGGAAATGTTAAGATAACCCATAATGTCTGAGTGCTGTCTCTTCATAGCGCGGCACAAAGTCCCTATAAATTACCGTGAAAGGTGTAATGTTATATCATTTCTAAAATATAAAATACCATTGTACAACGGGACTTTGGTATAATTTCCGATTAGGAATCTGATTATATTTGTGAGTAAAACACACTTATACTGCATTATTACATTGGAGGAAAAATGAAATATAGATGTACAGTATGGTTAACTACCTTCATTTTCATGATGTCAATTGCCGGAATTAGCCATGCAGCTGCAATTGAGGCAGACACTGTTGAGGTAGCATATCTCCTTGACGAGAATAATGGCAATGTTGCGAAAGATATTTCTGGTAATGACCGACATGGAGAAATCACAGGTGCAAAACGAGTCGAAGGTGTGTTTGGGAGAGCCTTAGAATACGATGGCGTAGATGATAACCTCATTGTTACAGGATATAACGGCATCGGTGGTACTGAACCAAGAACGACCGTCTTCTGGTTTAAAACTACAACCGTACGTGACCATTCTTGGGTAAAATGGGGTATAAATTCTCCCAGTCAAAAATATTACATCCGCGCACATGTTCGAGGTAATGAATGCAATTTGCGTGTAGAAGTCAACAGCGGGAACAATTTTGGGACAGACAACGTCTGTGATGGTGAATGGCATCATTGTGCTGTGGTTTTTCCGGATGGGTCAGATGCGGTGAAAGATCACGATTTATATGTAGACGGTAAACTTCAGGAAAAAGAAGGAACCGAATTTGCGATGGATACCAGCGTTGATACCCAGGCAGTCAACATAGGAGCAAGATTGGCTAATCACACTTTCATGCTCGGAACAATGGATGAAGTTGCCATATTCAATGTGGACTTGAGTCTGAGAGAGATTGATGCAATCCGTAATAACGGTTTAAAAAGTGCACTTGGTGTTGATCCACAAGATAAATTAACCACAAGATGGGCAATGATAAAGAAATACTAATCCCACAAATCAAGCCCCAACAGTTTTCGTCCTAATAGTGTCAATTCCGGTGATCCGTAGTTGTTCGCTTCCCACCCACGCGGGTCACCAGGATAAGGACCTCTGCCTAATGCTCTTCGTTCTCGCCATAACGTAAGTCGCTCTTGACGACGTTCTTCGTTCATCGGATTTGGAGCAACATGATAGTTCATGTATTGTGCCAATCTCGGTTTGTCGGAAGTATTACGTCCATTACCGTGTGGCAGGGCAATATGCCAAATCAGCAGAGAACCAGCCTTTGCAGGAACTTGTATGAATTTCTCTCTATATACTTCTGGAGTAAGTTCAGGTACCCACGGGTTATCTTCATCAATTAGCGATTTATGTGCCCCAGGCCAACAGACAAAAGAACCTTGATTGGATGCTGTATCTTTTAGGAACAATACTCCCTGTGTGCTAAAGTGAACCGGAAGTTTTGAGGTGTCCGCATCCCAATGATACATCCCAAGATGATCCCATTCTGGATAGTCAGGATGTTTAGGCGGTTTCATGTTCACTCTATCAATGTGAACCCAGATCCTTTCAGTACCATATACCTCTGTATATATTTGATAGATCGGTGGATGCTGGTAAACGTTCCACATTGCTTGGTGAAAATACATTTCTACCATACCAGCACCGGGTTTGTGCGGTGCACGATACCAATCATCCGGATCTGAAGGATCCATTTCCAAAAATGCGAAAATCGCATCAACGACTGCCTCACAAAGTTCAATCGGGACAGCGTTTTCAATAACCATATATCCGTATTCATCAAAATGGTCATGGTGTGCTTGTGTTAGTAGTGACATTCATGTTCCTTTATTGTTAGTGTGTTTCTCAAATCACAATATAACCCCAACAATTATAGCACATATAATGGGTATTTAAAATAGAATTAGTGATCCTTTGGATCCAAATACACCCTTGTCATGCCCACGAGGTTCAGGAAAAAGAAAACTGCATCGTTTCTCGGTTCAATGAAATTGTCCTCAGTTTGAGATGCTAACTTCGCTTCAATTAACGTTTCTACTGCTTTTTCAATCTCACTTTCTGATGTGTCGCTCCCTTTTGCTAAATCTTCAACCGTGCTTTTCCCGCCAACTAATTGCCTTAATATTGCGACGACAGTAGTATTCGTGAAGATACTTGCAAGTTTCGCAATCGCTGCATCTGGTGCTTTTGAGATGAAATCTTCTGTGCTGGTCGTCCAGATGGAACCGCGACTTGAAGTCTGTCCGGAATCGGCACGGTATGCCCCTCCATAACACCAAGTTAACGGATCTTTAGCATCATGATGAAGTTGAAATAATGCATCAAGTATTTTTCTTTTATGCGCGTCAACGGAAATATCCAAGTTAGTTCCGAGGGCATTAACTTGCTCTTGTAAATCAGTTATCTGCCGTTGTATATCTGCTAATTGAATATCAACTTCGGTTTCATTTCTCACTTTGTCTGTCATGTTACTTTCTCCTTTCAATAGTTGTTTGGAATGATGTTCCGTTTCAATTGTAAAGTCTAATTCCCCTTGTATTATGAAGTCGTACTTCTTCAACTGCTGCCGTGCGCGATGTAACCGACTTTTAATTGTATTTTCCGATATTCCTAAATACGCACTTATCTCAGCGGATGTCATCTCATCAAAATAGTGGAGTGTGATTAATTCCCTGTCCCTCTCCTTCAACTTTGCAAGCAGTCTTTTGACAAGGTCGCGTTGTACATCTGCTGTAACTTTTGCATGTTCAGATGCGACATACCGAGAATATGTATCGGTTTCGATTTTTGTAATATGGATTTCTTCCAACGAATCAGGTTGTATCCGATTCTTTCGGTACCAAGCGATACAGAAACGTTCCACAATTGTGCGGAGCCATCCTGTGAACTGCATCGGATCTTCCAACGTATGCAGTTTCTGATAGACTTGTAGGAAGGTATCCTGCGTAATATCTTCAGCAATATGGAAATCTCCAGTCCACTGCCAAGCTTGTGTGTGAACCTGCTTTTGGTATTTGCTAACCAGACTCGCAAAGGCAGCTTCATCACCTGCAAGGGTACGCTCAATCAATGCAACAATGTCGTTTCCCATCTGACATCTCCATAACGTTCATTTTCATCAAAGAAATTAAAAAAGCGTTTCTTGAATATAACACTTAATACAAGTGCTAAGAAACGCTTATCAATACACTTCACTATTTAGTGACGCGAATGTAGTGTAAATAGTTGCATATATTTATAGTAGATTCTACAATAAACCATATACTATTGGGTTGTAGAACGGAACCTCGGTTTCCGACTATCAAACTGTTTATGGTGAATACTGGAAATAGTTAGAATTTGTACAAGTAGGTTGGAGCGAGCGTAGCGAAGTCCGACATTGGAAACTCTCTGAAATCTTATGTGTCGGAGTTCACTACGCTCACTCCGACCTACACATTAATTCTTTATGATAAATGTTTTTCAAACCAATCAATGATACGTTCCCAGCAATCAGCGCGGTGTTCAGGTCGCCAATACCTCACGAGATGTCCTTCGCCACGATACCATGCAAAAGTCGCCTCCTTCTCAAGTCTACGTAATCCAGAGAAGAGCTCCCCAGACTGCGTATAATCATCGCCATCAAATCCTTCACCAGAATAGATCAGAACCGGTGTTTCTACCTTATCTAAGTGAAAAAGCGGTGAATTGTCAATATATCGTTGGCGTTGTTCCCAGAGCGAACCACCTATATCCATAAGATCTTCTATCCATCTAATACCAAGACTTCTTCCTCGTTTCGTAAGATTTCCGTAGATTCTGGTCAAATTATAAAAACCGCCACCGCAAACTGCGGCTTTGAAACGGTTGGTTTGTGTAATCAGTCCGGCTGTGAAGTACCCACCGTAACCGTAGCCCTTTATCCCTAATCGATCAGCATCAGCGATACCCATTTCAATGACTTTGTCTACTGCGGGCATCACGTAATCGGGCAATTCTTTCGGCGATTTGCTGGACCTTGACGGCACATCAACACCAAGCACGGCAAAACCACGTGCAGCAAGGAGTTGGAAGTTCATCTCATATTTATCTAACCCAAAAGTATAAATATACATTGATAGGGGACTGCCGGGAGAGACCCACGTAACTAAAGGATACTGTTTGCCTTCCTCGTAGTTGTAGGGTAGCATCAAAACACCACGTAAACGCTCGCCGTTCTCCGTTTCTGATTCGACGAAACGGACCTCACCAAATTGTAAGTCGCGCAGATGCGGATTGAGTTCGGACACCTGCTGCCGTTCTCCAGAGTCTGTATCAAACATCCAAACTTCCTCTGGATGTGTCGCATCTTGCGCTCTGTAGACAATCTGTGTGTCGTTACTGACAACCTTTAAATCGTGTTCGTCTGCTATATGACGGGTTATGCTAATTGGTTCTTCAAACAAGCAAGTTGCACGTGCCTCCGCAGTGTTTATTAAATAGAAGCCCTCTTTCTTTGTTTCCGGATCATGTGTTTGGACGCAGATAGACTGTGCATCGCCTGACTGCCAGACAACATGTGTATTCACTTTCGCGACAATACCCATGATGTGTTTCTTCAACTCTTCTGTTAGTTTTCGGGCATCGCTGCCGTCTGCTGCAAATTCCCATATATTTCCGTCAATGCCGCAGAAAAACGACTTTCCTGATGGTCGCCATAACGGACGTGCGTAAAATCGCAGTTTCTCTGTAAGATTGGCAGTGAGGTTCTTCTTTTCACCATCTTGGACTGAAACAATATATAGACCATCCGGCTGGGCATATATAAGATGCTTACCATCTGGTGACCAACTCACGAATAGTGCTCTGTCCGTGATATTTGTCGCTAAACTTTGAACTGGCGTTCCATCTAAAGGCACTAATAACAACTCATACTGGGTTTCTTGAGCTGTCAACCGCTCTTCTCCTATTGTGTTGAGCACAGCAACTGCAGTATCATCCGGAGAGAGTGTAATGAATCTCGTTAACAATCCGCGAGCGAGAATTTGCACATCACCTGTGTCAACGTTGAACACACATAAATCCCCTTTGAACCACGCGAATTGATCTGTTTCTTCCTCTGAGGCAGCCTGCTTATCCGTATCTGTATGCCAGACGTTTATCGCTTGCGGAATTGTTCTATATGAGATAATTGTGGAAAGGTCTATATCTTCAGGACGTAACTTTGTGATGATATGTTTTCCATCCGATGTCCACTGCGGCACTTCCAAACCGTGTGTTGCAGTAATCGGTTTTTCGCTAACTTGGCGTAGTTTATTTTGAACCCTATTCCAAACCCAAAGATGTGGTGTTCCCATTCGGTCAGAACAGAACGCTAAGTATTTTCCATCTGGAGACCAACGAGGTGCCCAGTCAACTCCCTCATCTGCTCCGAGTTTATGCGTTTCCTTTGTTTTAAGGTTGGTGACCCATACCTCCTGACTATGATTTTCTACCAATGCCCCCGTTAGTTGATACAGTGAAAATTCATCGGTCTGTTGTTCGAACGATGATTTTCGGTCAGGATCTACTACGACATAAGCAAGCCACTCTCCATCAGAGGAAAGTTGCATTCGTGATCGGTCTGATAAGGACTTAATTTTGAGTATATCCGCACTCATTTTATCTGCCATGTCCGTACTCGTTTTATCTGCCATGCTCATTTCTCCTTGTAAGGGATGTTGGTAACTGTATATCTTTTCGATAGAACTATCTATCGCATCTTCAACTAATAAATCGTATTGTTTTAATCTTTGTTTTGCGCGTCGTAGTCTACTCTTAACGGTGTTTTGGGGGACACCAATTAGCTACTGATTTAAGCAAATGTACAAGAATAAAAATAGTGGAGGGTGATTAATTGGTGATCACTTTCCTTTAGTTTTGAAAGTAGTTTTTTAACTAATTCGCGTTGTGCAACAGCAGTATCTCTCTCGTTTTCCAAAGCCACATACCGTGAATAGGGATCTGTTTCTGTATTTATTGTATGGCTTTTCCGTAACAATTCGGACATTGAACTATTTTTTCGGAACCATGCTACACAGAGATAATTGGCAATAGCAAAAATCCATTTCGAAAACTTCGTCGGGTTTCTCAGCTTTCCCAGATTCTGATACACCTCTAAAAATGTTTCCTGTGTAATGTCTTCAGCGATGTGGAAATCTCCAATTTTCCGATATGTGTATGCATGAAGCTGCCTTTTGTATTTGCTCACTAAATTAGCAAAGGCAGCTTCATTACCTGCAAGTGTGGATTGAATCAACACAACATCGTCCGTTTTCATCTGACATCTCCAGATAGGTTGTAATAAATGGATAAGTTGTTTCGGGGTAGGAA
>VYFM01000628.1 GCA_009842375.1 Candidatus Poribacteria bacterium
TTACAAGAGAGACTAATTGAGATGACAGGTATAATCGTATTTTAGTTTTTCAAATTAGGAATAAGTTAACAAGTGAAACGAAACCCAATAGTCTTAACTCTAATCATCCTCAGCATAACATCCCATATTTGCTTAGCTTCCAGTGCCTCACACACAACTATGCTGACAAATTTCTATTTAGAATCCAACCTTGGTATCCGAGAAATTGCTAATCAAACTGCTGTTTCTACTAATCCAGAAATAAGACTCTTCAATCGCAAATCACCGAATGAAGCATTTCTTTATTCGCTGGCAATTCCAGGTATGGGGCAACTGTATGCTGGTGCAAAGCATGGATACCTATATACTGCAGCAGAGATAGGTTTATTTGTCACCTATTTTATACTTCGAAATAATGCAGTAAACACACGTGATGACTACCGCGAGGTGGTCAGACAAAACATTATCTTTATAGGACCTGCTTCTTTTGATAAATGGGATCTGGTGGAAGATTTTGAACATGCAACACAATATGAAAATTGGAATCACGTATATGATTCTGAAGTAACACGAAACCGTACGGGTAAATGGTATTGGAAGGATCTTGACCCATCATTGAAAGATGAAAAAGACACCGAAATTGAGTTTGATTCAAAATATCGATTGGAAGCATTTAACCTGCGACAAAAGGCGAATGACACATTTCAAACGGCACGTACTATGTTAGGGTTGGTGATTTTAAACCATATCGTCAGTGCAGTAGAAGCACGTATTACTACGAGACGTTGGAATCAAAGACAAGAAACGTTAAGTGGCTTTGAGATAGATGTGCAGACAGATGTCACTTCTGGTTCGTTAAAAAGTGCGTTGGTTCTAAGAAAACATTTTTAATTTGGAGTTACCTATGCAATTAGAATTACCACAACTCATAGATGCTCTCAATTCCGTAACTGCAATCCCTGTGATACCATTTAAAGGAAACAAGATTGATTATGTTGGACATGCAAAGAACATAGACTATTTAATGAATAACAATTACCTTGATGATGGACGCAAAAGGGTCATTGCGATTGCAGGAACAAGTTTAATTCACCATATATCTGATACACAGCAATTACGATTGATGGATAGAACGGGACAACAGATAGGTTTCGATGGTATCTTAATATCGGGAATCGTCCCGAATCCTATCAATCAAGCAGGACAACTCATAGAAGCACAATCTGAACTTAATAGATCACCTGATGCATATCTGTTGATGCCATTGACTGGTATTAGTAGCCCGGAAGGTATCTACGAACATTTTATCAAATTCGCGGAACATTACGGTATTACTTGCAATGCAAGATTTCTCTACTATTTTAGGCAAAAGAGAGACTTAGATGCAGTTATCCGTTTGTTGAACGATTCACCACATTTCATTGGCGTGAAAATCGGTACTGATGAAGATGATGTTATCCCACTCATTGAAGGTATTGGGGATTCTGGAATTGTTATGTGGGGGATTGGTGACAGGTGTACACGTCCTGCACAACTTGGGACAAAGGGTCATACATCTGGTATTGCAGTTGCTTTTGCTCGTGCTTCAGATGAAATCAGTAATGCACAACGGCGTGGAGATTATGAAACTTCTGCCAGAATTGAAGCTGATATAACCCCACTTGAAGAGATACGTTTTTGGAATGGAAGAGTATATAACTATTCTGCGGTTGTGGAAGCGATGATTTTGAGCGGCTTTGAAGATATTGAAGCAGGTACAGGGGGTCCATTCAATCCACGTGTCCCTCCCGATATAAAAAAACAACTACGTAGTATTACGAATGACTTGAAACGATATCATTAATTGTTAACCGACTGTTGTATGTTTGGTGCTACTTCAAGTGTAATTGAAACTGTATATCTGAGTTACCCATGTCTTTTGATAGTTTAACACTTAATCATGTAACGGCCGAGATGTCCCATTTACTTATTGGCGGTACAATTCGTCATATTGAACAAGTAAATCCAAGTACATTTAACTTCAAGGTAGTTCAATCCACACAAACTCACTGGTTCATGTTATCCGCACATGCGGTTCATGCTCGTGCCCACCTCATTCAAAAGCCATCTCCCGGACAAAAGCAATCGTATTTTGCAGATTTTCTATCAACGCATCTGAAACATGGAAATATCGTTGACATAGAACAGATCGGTTGGGATCGTATACTGAAAGTTACTATTCAACCAGTTTCCGATGAACCAGTTATACCTCCATGCAAAGCCATAATTACTGAATTTATGGGGAGACATAGCAATATCATTCTAATTGATGCTACTGATAACAGGATTTTGGAATGTTGGAAACATATTGACGATACAATGAGTCGATATCGTGAAGTTCTACCCGGTGAAACTTATGATTTACCACCACAACAGGATAAAATTTGCCCATTTACTATGGATCAGACAACATTTTCTGAGTTATTTCCGTCTCCAGAAACGACATGGAAATCATTATTTAGTAAAATAGATGGGTTGAGTCCAATGATTGCTAAGGAAATAATTGCTCGTGCAGATAATTCAGGACTATGGGGAGCGTATCAACAAGTAATCGCTTATTTTGACACTGAAAACATAAAACCACAAGTGCTTATGGATGGAGATGAACCGTTAACCGCATCACCTATGCCATTAGAACAATTTCCTGATTCAGTTTCTCAATCTCATGACACAATGAGTGAAGCACTCAAAGCATATTACGACGCTATCACATTGAAAGAAAACATTGCATCAGAAAAGCACAAGCTCAATCAGGCATTGGAAAAACAGAAAAAGTTACATCAACGTAAAGAGAGAGGATTACAGAAAGATTTAGAACGTGCTGAAAAAGCTGAAGATTACCGTATCTATGGGGAACTATTGCTTGCTAACCTCCATAACATCACCCGTGGACAAAAACAGGTTGAACTTCAAAACTATTATAGTCCAGAACTTGATACATTGACAATCTTACTTGATCCTGAATTAACTCCTTCTGACAATGCACAAACATATTTCAAGAAATACACCAAAGCAAAACGTGGTTTTTCCCAAATACAACAACTAATTGCCGCTCTTGAAGCAGAACAGAAAATCCTCAGTAGATATGAAATTAAGTTAGAATCATCTAATACACTTGAGTCCCTCCAAAAATTTAGTACAGAGTTTGTTGAAAATGGGTATCTGAAAACGCAACAAAAGAACAAGAAACAACAAGATATAAATGAAGGTCCTTTTCGTAAGTATATCTCAAAAAATGGTTTTCACATGTATGTAGGTCGGAATAGTGAATCTAACGATCTGCTGTTACGGCAGATAGCCAAACCACGCGATATGTGGCTCCATGCAAAGCAAATACATGGGTCACATGTCATCATACGTAATCCTGAAAATAAACCTGACATTCCTATGCCTACATTGTTGCAAGCAGCCCAACTTGCTGCGTATTACAGCAAAGCACATCACTCAAGTTTTGTCCCAGTAGACTATACATGGGCAAGATATGTTGTAAAACGAAAAGGTAATGTTGCAGGATATGTGCATTACACACGCGAAAAGACATTGTATGTGGAACCAGCAGTCCCATCTACTAAAAACTCAATAGACAAGTAAGTTTATCCTCCTTCCTATTCTAAAATAATTCCATCTCTGAACCAACACCCCGACAATAAAAGTATATTTGGTCTATCCTCTCTTTAACAGAATATTATTGACAGTATTATCTATCACGTCTATACTGAAAAATAAATTTTACTTAATTGGAGAAATAAAATGAAAGTTGTTAAATTGTTTCTTATCACAGTACTCACTTTAATTTCACTTTTTTCAGTTGGACAAGCATTCGCATTAGAAGAATTTATCCCTGTTGACCTTGAACCACACTCAAATACTAAGTTGGTAGGTCATGAATGGTGGACACTCAATGTAGGTGACAATACTTATTCATTACTACCAATAGGGAAATTTGCAGAATTTGAGGGTCCTGATAAAAAGGTGAAATTTCAGATAATAGATGGTGCTGTTGTTCTCTTTGGCACTAACGCACAAAGGTGGCCTAAGGCTGTTAATGACATTGCAGTTGAAGGTGTGGCAAAATCCATCTACTTTTTCCATGCAACTGGTTGGTCAGCTGCCGGAGCACCGAGTTACAAGTTCGTGATGAACTATGAAAATGGTAAGTCTGAAGAGCTTGAGATGATAACAAACTTTAATTCCCATGATTGGTGTCATATTGAGAAGAATTTTGAGGATGATAATTCTGTTTGGGGATGGACAGCAAACGAAAAACCTGCATGTAATAAAGCTGGATTGATTACCACCAAATGGGACAATCCACATCCGAACGTAGAAATTGTTTCAATAGATGCTATCTCTTTAGAATTAGGTGCTGTACCTATTATTGCAGCAATTTCTTTAGGTGATGCTTCACTTGATGTACATCCTGTACAAAAATATGCTCTCACCTGGGGTAGTCTGAAGCAGTCAACTGGTCAATAGAAGAGTAGTAGGTACGTTTCATTGTTAATTTTTCGGTGTCAAAACCTCGTGCTTTAGCACGGGATGTAGACACCGCAAAACCCTTTGACTTTTAGTGTGAAATATTATATACTTAACTTAAGTTGCGCAGACACTTGTGTCGCTTTGCGACTTCTACGGCAGGGCATGCCGAAAGTTACGCCTGTGGAGTCCGACTAAGACCACAATCTGAGGCACAAGAGACGGAAGCAGGAAACGCCATTTCGCAGCAAAACTGCTAATATAAGAGCGAAGAATCCCCACGCTTTAGCGGGGGAATATGTCAAGTAAATTCAGTATTCTAAGATTATAGAAGGAAGAATTATATGCCAGCCAAACAAATTATCTTTGATGAAGAGGCGAGGGTAGCACTCAAACGTGGGGCAGATACTCTCGCTAATGCTGTAAAAGTCACACTCGGACCACGCGGACGAAATGTAGTTATTCAAAAGTCATTTGGTGCACCAATAGTAACATGTGATGGTGTTACCGTCGCAAAAGAAATTGAACTCTCAGATCCTTATGAGAATATGGGGGCACAATTGTTGGAATCCATTGCCACTAAAACTAATGATGTTGCTGGTGACGGAACAACAACTGCTACTTTGTTAGGACAAGAAATACTGCATGAAGGACTAAAAAACGTGACCGCTGGTGCAGACCCAATGCAGCTAAAAATAGGAATTGATAAAGCCGTTGATGCAGCTGTGAACGCAATTTCTGCACAAAGCCGTGATGTAAATACACATGAAGACATCCTTCATGTTGCTTCAATAGCAGCTAACGATCCTGCTAACGATAGCAATATTGGGACCATTATCGCTGAAGCAATTGAAAGAGTTGGAAACGATGGTGCGATAACAATTGAAGAGGGTAAATCATCTGAAACTAACGTTGACATTGTTGAAGGCATGCAGTTTGATAGAGGTTTCTTATCACCTCACTTTGTCACTGATGCGGAAACACAGGTAGTCGAATTTGAAAACCCGTATATTCTCATTAACACAGATAAAGTTACTGTCGTTGCAGACCTTGTGCCGATATTAGAAAAAGTGATGCAACTATCACGTCCCTTGTTGATAATTGCTGAAGATATAGAAGGGGAAGCGCTTTCTACATTAGTTGTCAACAAACTACGGGCAAATATGCAAGTTGCGGCAGTTAAAGCACCCGGATTCGGTGATAGACGCAAGGAAATGCTTGAAGATATTGCAGTCTTAACTGCTGGTCAGGTAATCTCTGAAGATACTGGTATTCGATTAGAAAATATTGTTGTCGGCATGTTAGGTACAGCACAAAGAGTCACGATTGATAAGGATACAACAACTATTGTAGGTGGTTTTGGATCAAAAGAGAGCATTGATGGTAGAGTTGCCCAGATTCGTACGCAGATTGAAGATACAACCTCCGAATATGACCGTGAAAAACTTGAAGAAAGACTTGCGAAACTCGCTGGTGGTGTTGCTGTGGTAAACGTTGGTGCTGCTACAGAAGTTGAGATGAAAGAAAAAAAGGCACGGTGTGAGGATGCACTTGCTGCAACACGAGCTGCTATAGAGGAAGGAATAGTCGCTGGAGGTGGTACTACACTCTTACGTGCTATCACAGGACTTGATACACTTGAACTTGGTGGGGACCAAAACACTGGTCGAAATATCGTGCGAGAGGCATTACGTTCTCCTATCAAAGCGATTGCGGAAAACGCTGGATTAGAAGGGGCGGTTGTTCTATCTAATGTTGAGAGTGGTGATGGGAACTATGGATTCAATGCTGCAACCGAAGAATACGGTGATATGTTGGAATACGGAGTTATTGACCCAACGAAGGTTGTAAGATCAGCACTACAAAATGCAAGCAGTATAGCTGGATTGCTATTAACCACTGAAACTCTGATTACTGAGATTGAAGAACCACCTGAATTTCATGATGAAGCAGATCCAGATGATTACA
>VYFM01000031.1 GCA_009842375.1 Candidatus Poribacteria bacterium
TTTCTCTGATTTTCTGTGATCGCTTTCAATGGATAGATGGTAATCTTATGAAGAGAGGGTAAGATGCGAAGACTCTAAAATCCGCGTTCCTCCGCGCCCTCCGTGTCATCCGCGATTCAGACAACCCTCCGCGTCCTCTGCGATGCTGACAAAAAATAACGCCTAATCCGCGATGCTGACAATGTTGCCATTACCACACGAAATAAGATATAATATTACAAACCCAACTCAACCCAAATAGGCACAAAACATGAAACACATCAACCAAACACCCATCATTCTCACGCTCATAACCCTATTACTGACCTGCTACACACCCGTCAGCAACGCACAACCTTTTGCCCTACCCGATGAGACGTTCACCCGTATCGGTAAAGGACAAATCACTGAAATCGAATACACACCAGACGGCATGCAACTCGCAGTCGCAAGTTCTACAGGGATATGGATATACGATGCAATCACATTTCAACCCCTCAAACTGCTAAAAAAAGAAAAGACCTATCCTGAACATATCGCCTATAAACCCGATGGCAGCTTGCTCGCGACCTATGATAACTGTCGTAATGTCCTATTATGGGATACTCAAACAGGCACGGACAAACCGCAATTGGGCAGCACAGACATAGACAGAGATATACTTCGAGCCTCAAAGTTATTTCCAGCATTCGAAATCACCTTCAGTGCGGATAGGAAAACCATCGCGGCTGTTGATGTATTTGACAAAGATGTCACTTTATGGGATGTAGAAACGGGTGATGAAAAAATAACACTCGAAATTGAAGGCGGTAAGATAGAATTTCAGACTTATCTTGCATTCAGTCCAGATGGATTTCTACTCGCTGCAGGAAATGAACAGAACACACTCTCTTTATGGGACACCGTTTCTGGAGAACATAAATATGATTTCATAGGACACAACAATATACCTATTTCGCTTGCCTTCAGTCCGGATGGGAACACACTGGTGAGTAGCAGTCCCGACAATACGACCCTTATGTGGCGGACAGGGACAGGCGAACTGATACGCCTGATCACCGGTAATCCGTCTCTCATAGATGTAATCAAATATAGTCCAGATGGCGGTCTCATAGCGGGCGGATGCTACAGCGGGGAGATCTGTTTGTGGGATGCGAATACGGGAGAGCATATAAAGACTTTGAAAAAACATACCAAGAGAGTTATTGATCTTGATTTTAGTCCGGATCTGCGGACGATGGTGAGTGCAAGTGCGGACGGAAACCTCTGTATCTGGAACCTTATCACAAGGGAATTGATGCAGACTGTCGCGCAAGATTATATTGAATTCACCACGTTAGACATCAGCCCCGATGGGAAAACGATTGTAAGTTCTGTCTACAGAGAACAGACTTATCAGTGGGACGCAACAACGGGTGAATTGCACAACACACTTAGGAATTTTAATCTCAGAAATGCAACAGATTTTGCACTCAGTCCAGACCAGAAAACTTATGCAAGGGTGCGGAATAACAAATTCTTTACACTCGTTGATTTGGAGACTGATCAAGCCAAGGGACCCAAATTTGAACATGCATCAAAGGTCACTTGTGTCGCTTTCAGTCGTGATGGGAAACTGATAGCAAGCGGCACTTTTGATAAAACCGCACATATTTGGGATGCAGAGACAGCGGAGAAAAAGATCGCTATCCAGAAACATGGGAAAAGTATCACAGATATCGCCTTCAGTGCTGATGGGAAGTTCATCGCAACTGCGGCGGGCAACCGAAATATCTATCTCTGGCATGTAGACACAGGTAAGCGAAAGTTCATTCTAAAAAGGCACAAATCTGATATATCCAGCGTTGCTTTCAGTCCTGATGGTACATTGCTTGCGTTTGGTGATAAAGATGGGAATATCACGATTTATGATGCTGACACGATGAAGCCGTTGAAGATTTATGAAGGGGATCATGAAAAGGTGAAAAAGGTCGGGTTCACATTAGATGGGAAAAGGCTTGTGAGTTTGGATACGAAAAGTTATGGAATTGTTTCTACACAAAGCGGTGTTTTGTATGTGAGGGATATCAACATCAGTCGGTAGCAGGCACGCGCCGCGTTCCGTCCGCCTAATTGTCTGAATCGCGGATTTCGCGGACTACGCGGAAGTGTTTTTTCGAGTTTATTTTCATAGGATTAGGGTTGATTTTTTGAAATGGATTTAGGAGACGCAAACTCAAAACCGCGTTTCTCTGCGTCCTCTGCGATTCAGACAAACATGTCGGACTTCATTACACTATACCCGACGGACAAGATCAGTTCAGAATATTTTCGCTATATTGCAACCAAACCGAAAAAATCTGTGTCTATATAGTTAAATAGGTATATGAGGTGGAGTTGTTATGAAAAGACTTATATTGATACTGACCATCACGGTAATTGGTTTTGTGCTAACTGTCAACGCACCCGCAAATACAATCGTAACAGACGGTCTCGTCAGCTATTGGAGTTTTGATCGAACCACGATTACGGACAATATCATTGAAGATATTTGGGGTGAAAACGATGTAACGCTTGTAGGGAATCCCATAATAACCGATGGACACATAAAGCAGGGAATTGAATTAGACGGAGATTGGGATTATGTGAAGATACCAAACGTGGGCAATTTTGGCAGTAAAATTGGTGCGTATACTTTTGAAGTTTGGTTCAAAACAACTTATAAGGAAAAGATGAGTGCGATTTATAAAGTGGAAGAAGGTCATTGTATAGGAGATAAAAGCGGATTTGGTCTACTAATTAATGCTATGTGGGATCCCATAAATGATACATTTGAGACCGTAGAAGATAGATTTGTCATTAACGATAGTGTGAAAAAAGGACGAAATAACTGTATTAACAGAATCACTACCGTTCATCGTCCTGTATCGGATGGTGAATGGCATCACATTGTTTGGACAAGTCGGGAACCTACTGAAGAAGAGGCGAAAGAACTAAAAATAAATTTTGGAAAAACCCTTGAGGGAAACTGTCAAAAGATAGCACTCTATATTGACAAAGTGTCGGTTTATGATCCAATATATTGTACCTTTCCTATTACCAGCCGCCCCTATTTAGAGCCTATTTATTTGGGTGCTGTGAACACTGTGGGGAATGCATCTGACTTTTTTAAAGGTGTATTTGATGAAGTCCGGATTTATGATCGTGCGCTTGAACATGACGAAGTGTTTCGCAATTATCATTCTCGTATCGGTTACAGTGTGGAACCTGTTCAGAAGTTGCCGACAGTGTGGGGTGCTTTGAAGAGAAGTCGTTAGTTGGATTTGTCTGAATCGCGGATGACACGGACTACGCGGAAGTGTTTTTTCGAGTTTATTTTCATAGGATTAGGGTTGATTTTTTGAAATGGATTTAGGAGACGCAAACTCAAAACCGCGCACCTCCGCGTATTCCGCGTCATCCGTGATTCAGACAATAACCCGCACCCTCCGCGCATTACACCTTTGAAAATCTGTCCAAATGAAACGGTGCGATTGTCTCCGAAGTCTCACCAGTCAAAACCAGATCAGCGATCTCGTAGGCTGTGATAGGCGTGAGCAAAATACCGTTGCGATAGTGTCCTGTTGCGTATATGAGATTCTCAACATGTGTTTTGCCGAGTATCGGAGCATTGTCGCTACTACCCGGACGCAATCCCGTCCAAGTTTCAAGAAGTGGTAGATTGTAGACTCCCGGCACGGCTTCAAATGCCCCGTGGAGGAGTTCGTATATACCACCAACAATGAGATCCGTGTCAAACCCCAGTTCCTCAGTTGTTGCACCGACGACAAGTCTGCCATCCGTTCTCGGCACTAAATATACAGGCATCGGATATCTTGCCTTGACGGTTCGGATGACGTTACTAATCATAATACCTTCGCGCATTTGTAACGCTAACATCTGTCCCTTCACGGGACGCACGGGTGGAATAATGCTATCGGGCAACCCGCTAATCTGCCCAGACCAGCATCCTGCGGCGAGAATACACACATCCGCGTCTTGAAAACCGTCTTGTGTTTGAATACCGGTTGCAGTGCCGTTTTTTATCACAATTCTTTCAACAGTGCTATTCTGATGCAACACACCGCCGCGTCCCTGATATGCACGTTGAAGTGCTTGCACCATCAGTCGGTTATCCACTTGATGGTCAGTTTCACAACGAATAGCTGCCGTCACGTAGGGTGAGAGTGCACCTTCAATCTCACGCGCTTCTTTTCCGGTCAACCACGCTACATTCAGCCCTAAATCTTGATATAGGTTGTAAGCATGCTCAAGTTGTTCTGTATCATCAGGTTGAATTCCTATAATGAGCGTGCCTTCTGCTCGGTAACCGATAGGCATCTCCGTTTCTGTCTCTAACTCGTCGACCCATTCCGGGTAACGAGCTAAACTTTGATTGCTGAGTTTGAGTAGATCGAGTTCTTCGATATGTGCTTCAGCAATTGGTCCGAGCATACCGCCGGCAGCCCAAGAGGCACCGCGTCCAGCCTGCCCACGTTCATGTATAGTGACATCAGAACCTGCTTTCGCCAATTGCCACCCGATACCAAGTCCAATCACCCCACCACCTATGATGATAACCTTTTTATTCTTCATCGCTTACCTTTCCAACCTAAGTTGCTACCTATAAAATACTTTTTGATTCAAAGGTATTATAGCATAAAATGCATCAGATAAACGAAAACATTTTGTAGGTTGGAGCGAGCGTAGCGACCTCCGACAAGGGAAACATGATGAAATCTTATGTGTCGGAGGTTGCTTCGCTCCGACCTACAAGACTGATATGTGTATAGGTGTATACATGTATACGCGTATTTTTTTGTCAGAATCACGGATTACGCGGAGGAACGCGGCTTTCTGAGACTTCACCTCCCATACCCCTTTCAAATAATAAACGCAAACTTTTGAAGGGAGGTTCGGAGACGCAAACTCAAAACCGCGTTCCTCTGCGTCATCCGTGTAATCCGCGATTCAGACAACTCAGCGTTCTCCGCGATTCAGACAACTCCGCGTAGGGGCGAGTTCTCCTCGCCCGCTCTTTTGTCAGAATCACGGATGACACGGATTTCACGGATGAACGCGGAAAGTTTCTTGTTTTTTCAAGGTTATTTCAGCGGATTAGAGTTCATTTTTTGAAATGGATTTAGGAGACGCAAACTCAAAACCGCGTTCCTCTGCGTCATCCGTGTAATCCGCGATTCAGACAACTCAGCGTTCTCCGCGATTCAGACAACTCCGCGTAGGGGCGAGTTCTCCTCGCCCGCTCTTTTGTCAGAATCACGGATGACACGGATTTCACGGATGAACGCGGAAAGTTTCTTGTTTTTTCAAGGTTATTTCAGCGGATTAGAGTTCATTTTTTGAAATGGATTTAGGAGACGCAAACTCAAAACCGCGTTCCTCTGCGTCATCCGTGTAATCCGCGATTCAGACAACTCAGCGTTCTCCGCGATTCAGACAACTCAGCGTCATCCGTGATCCTGACAAATTAATTAAATCCAGTAAACAGATACCACAAGATAAGTAGACACGGAGTTATGAATAGCACGACAACGTTTGCTATAAACTGAGGCTTCCGTATGTCATGATGCGGTTTCATCTGTTTCCAACGATTGATGATAGCTGATGCTGCGCCCCATATACCGATACATATCCCGATATCACAGATATATATGTTCATACCTGTCGCGATAAACCTTAGAAAAACTGACACTACCCCTAAGCTTGTTGCCCAAGTTATCAGAAATGGGTCGTTTGTTAGTATACCCATCACGTATCCCCTTTCGTGGCAATAAATTTGGTTGTAGGACAAGCAATTATCTTGCCAATATGACGAACCTATACGGTTATGGGGTTTGCTGTGTTCGCTGGTGATGGCTATGTTGGTGGGCATGCAAAAATTGTATGTAAATCAGCAATTTTTGTGGGGTTGTTGTAGTTGTCAGCAATCAGTTGTGGATGCGTGTTACCAAAAGTTTATATCGTCCGTTGAGTAGAGCGTATGCGAAACCCGACAATCACTATACCTGTCGGGTTTCGTGTTGATCTAATACCATTTCTAAATGATAAAGGATCATTGTCTTGTAGGTCGGAGTGAGCTTGCGAAGTCCGACATGGGAACCCCGATGAAATCTTATGTGTCGGACTTCGCTGTGCTCACTCCGACCTACAGTTTATTATGACAATCTATCAATTAGAAATGGTATAACCGACCTATATTTATCACAATTCGCTAAATCAACGCGACGAGTGCGTCTGTGTCGTCAAAGTCGACAACGAGACCACGCCCTTTGTTGACAATCTCACCGATGCTGTTAACTGCGGTAGCAGTTGTGTTCAGTCTTGTAGGTCGGAGTGAGGGTAGCGAAGTCCGACATGGGAACCCCGATGAAATCTTATGTGTTGGACTTCGCTGTGCTCACTCCGACCTACAGTTTATTATGACAATCTATCAATTAG
>VYFM01000347.1 GCA_009842375.1 Candidatus Poribacteria bacterium
CTGCTGGATCAGCATCTATAACTGGTGATAGTTTAGAGGTGTCTATTGGCACACTTGCAGTATTTTTTGGTTGTGGTGCTATTGCTATATCAGCAATGATTCTTCCAGGTGTCAGTGGTTCATTTCTATTACTTGCATTTGGTGTTTATTTCCCGTTATTGGCGGCTATAAAAGAGTTTATGGAGGAAATTCCGACGACGTTAAGAGGAGAAATAAGTCAGTTATTTGTTATCAATTTTTTGACACTTTCTGTATTCACACTTGGATGTCTATCAGGACTATTAGTTTTTACGAGGTTACTTAACTTTTTACTGGATCGGTATCGTAATCTGACTATCTCATTTTTGATTGGATTGATGGTGGGATCTTTATATGGATTGTGGCCCTTTAGGGGTACCGTGGAAGTGGGGGATAAATCCTATGATGCGGGGCACTTACTTCCCGATATTGATATGAACTTCCTTATCACAGTATGTGCTTTTCTAATAGGATGTGGGGTGATATTAGTTTTTTCTCGATTGGAGAAGGAGACTGGATGACGAAAAAAGTAGGCTTTTTTGTCAATACCCGTAAGGAAAATGCCCCACAAGTTGTTGCTGACGTGTCGGAGTTACTAAAGAAAGCGGGTGTTGCTCCGATAGTAGCTGATGAGCAAGCGGAGGATCTTGGACTTAAACTCACTGGTATTGGGACAGCACAAATGGTAGAAGATGTTGATATGCTTCTGGTTCTTGGTGGTGATGGAACGCTTCTAAGTGCTGCGCATTTACCAAAGATTGAAACTGTACCTATCCTTGCGATCAATATTGGTAATCTTGGTTTTTTGACAGATGCCTCGTTGGCAGAACTCAAGCCTTCATTAAGAGCAACTTTGAGAGGAGATTATCGGATAGAACATCGGATGATGTTGGAAGTATTCGTCAACAGTCAGAGTCCACAGCCTTTTCATACATTTGCTCTTAACGATGTAATGATTCGACACTATACCAGATTAATTGAATTGAACGCATACATAGATGGTGAGTTGTTTATACCGTATAATGCTGATGGGTTGATTATTGCGACTCCCAGCGGTTCAACAGGCTACTCACTATCGTGTGGTGGAACTATAGTTGAGCCGCAGTTAGAAGCGATTTTGTTGACACCGATTGCACCTCATAGTCTTACCGTAAGACCTTTTATTGCACATGGTGATGCTGAGATCAAGGTTGAGATGCATTCTACTTATGAAAGTCTTGATCTTTTTATTGATGGACAACGGGAAACACATACCCTTACAAGAGAAGCAGAGATAAAGATTTGTAGGGCTAAACGAACAATTCAATTAATCCGTTCTCGTAGCCATAGTTACTATAAAGCATTACGTGAAAAGCTTATGTTGGGAGAGAGGATAAAATAAGTTTTATGTTATCTTTATAGACATAAATTTAGGCAGATCGTGTAAGATTGGATATGTAAAGTAGCAACAAGGAAAGAACTGTGATAGAAGCGATCTCTATCCGCAACATTGCCCTTATTGATGAACTTGATTTAGAATTATCACCGGGTTTAAACATATTTACTGGTGAAACAGGAGCAGGTAAATCAGTTATACTAAAATCAATAGGGTTAGTCTTGGGTGAACGAACATCTTCTGATATTGTGCGTGAAGGCGCAAATACAGCATCAGTAGAAATTGGTGTTGTACCTTCTACTAAACTTCCATCTATGATGGATATGAATGACACTTATGTTCTTTCCAGACAAATTAGTTCAAACGGTAGAAGTCGGTGTCGAATAAATGGGGAATTGGTTAATTTGAAGCAGCTGGAAGAACTGGGATCATTACTTGTTGATATTCATGGGCAACACGAACATCAATCGTTATTCAGGACAGAAACACATCTTGAATTATTAGACGATTTTGGAGAAACCGATAAAGAAAAAGAACAGGTAAGCAAACATTATCATCACCTGCTTGATTTACAAAGAGAATTGGACTCTCTTTTACATACATTGAGGGCATCTGAACGAGAAAAAGAATTACTTGAGTTTGAGGTAAAGGAACTGACATCTGCCAATCTACAGGAAGGTGAGGAGGAAGAACTAACTGCGGAGGTAAGTATACTCAACAACGCTGAAGAATTGTATGAATCCGCAAATCTTGTGTATGAACAACTTGATGGAGATGGAAGTTCAACATTTGGCACATCAAGTTCTGGTGGAAGTACTTCTGTGTTGGAAAGTTTGAGGGATTCTGCCAAAACAGTAGCAAAATTGACGGAAGTTGATACAGGGCTGTTGGAATTGTCTAAGCGGATAGAATCTTCTTTATATGAACTTGAAGATATTGCAGCGCAAATTCAACACTATGCGGAGACTGTTGAATTCAATCCTTCTCGACTTGCAGAGGTTGCTGACCGTCTTGAACTTATTTCTAAATTCAAGCGGAGGTACGGTAACACTATTTCAGAGATGATGGAATATCATGCTGATGCTGAACGTAAGTTGTCAGATTTAGAATTGGGATCTGAAAAAATAGATGAACTTCAATCGCAGATACGCGAAATGAAACTGATAGCACGTGAGTTGTGTATTACCTTGTCCGCAAAACGGAAAAAGGTTGCAGAAAGACTTTCAACGTTGGTAGAAAAAGAACTTCAAGAATTAGGAATGGAAAAGGCTGAATTTTACACAGCGGTTCAGCCGATTGAAGATGATAGTGGCTTGCTTTTAATTGATGGGAAACAGTATGCCCTTCGTGAAAACGGGATGGACAAAGTTGAGTTTTTAATTGCTCCGAATGTAGGTTCAGAGTTACGTCCTTTAGCAAGAATTGCATCGGGTGGTGAAATCTCACGGGTTATGCTTGCTTTAAAAACTGTGTTAATAAAGGTAGACAATATTCCAACAGTGCTTTTTGATGAAATAGATAGTGGAATCGGTGGTAAAATTGCAGATGTCGTAGGTAAAAAACTAAAGGAACTATCGCAATCTGCTCAAGTCATTTGTATCACCCATCTTCCGCAGATTGCACGTTTTGCCGATAGGCATTTTCTGGTTGAAAAGGATGTGGTAGGTGAAAGTACTCTGATTTCTGCCAAATCGTTGACTGACGCGGAGCGAGTGACAGAGATTGCTCGTATGCATGGTGGACAAGAGACTGAAGTTGGTCTTGCTCATGCCCGTGAACTACTGAATGGATAGACCATTCAAAGGATAATATACATCATGGATGAAAGGTTTACACAATCAGAAGGTACTAATGTCTATACTGGCTGTGAGTTGCTTGTTAAAGGTTCTTTAGAGAGTGGTGTAAGTCTGCTGACAGGGTATCCAGGCTCACCAATTTCTGAAGTATTTGATGTGCTGCAGCGGAATTCGGATCTTCTAAAATCAAACGGTATCGTAGCGCAAATAGCCAATAATGAGGCGTTAGGGATAGCTCGTTTGAACGGTTCACAGATGGCAGAAATGCGTGCAATAGCGTTTATGAAAAGTGTGGGTATGCATGTTGCATCTGATAGTCTTGCCATTAGTAATTTGGCAGGGACAACTGGTGGTGCGGTTGTTGTTGTTGGAGATGATACTTGGTCATATAGTACTCAAGTTCCAGCCGATTCACGTGTATTAGCTCGACATCTTTATATGCCGCTATTAGAACCATCTACATGGCAAGAACTCAAAAATTGGGTGAATTGTGCTTTTGAAATATCAACTGAAGCTAATCTTTATACCTGTTATTTAACAACTCAGAATCAAGCCGATGGTGGCGGTAATGTAGAGTTACTTCCCAATCATTATCCTACCATAAGTAAAATAGCACAGACAGAATTAGACACGGATCTGATTTCAATAGATAATCGTGTTATATTACCACCTGATACTGTTCGCATTGAAGTTGAAATGCTTGGTGAACGATTTCCTGCTGCACTTGAAACTGCAAAACGGTTGGGTCTCAACCAAATCCTCTATCCTAATAATGGTGAAGGAAAACCCGCTTCTACTAAACATAAAATAGGATTTGTGACAGCTGGTTTCAGTTACTGTTATTTAGAACATGCTCTCACTGAACTAAATCTTAGTGATACTGTTCCTATACTAAAGCTTGGTATGACACATCCGATTGATCAAGACATAGTCTTTGAATTTGCCCAAATGGTTGATGAGATTTATGTTGTTGAGGAAAAACGTCCAGTGATAGAAAATGAAATCAAGGCGTTCCTCACACAAAAATATCAAGAAGAAGATCTTAAAAATTATGTAAAAGTGTGGGGAAAACAGTTTCCAAATGGATTACAAGGGATTCCTGTTGTAGCAGGATTAGATACATCAATTCTTATCCAACGATTGATACCATTATTCTCAAACCATAATGAAACAAAAGTGTTTTCGTTTGATTTTCCGATAGATAACGATCATCTGGCGGAAGAATCCGAGCTTCAGCGGGAAGTTTCAAATATTAAAGCAGATATTCCGGCACGCACACCTACTTTCTGTCCAGGTTGTCCACACCGAGATTCCTCAAGTGTTCTTCTTGAAATTACAGAACAATTTATGGATCCAGCGTATATGCAGAAGTACCATGGTTCATCACCAGTTGATCTCGTTTTTCATGGTGATATTGGGTGCTATTCTATGCTCAAATATGAACCTTTCCCGCGTCTGATGCATAATCTTTCAGCTATGACTCTGGGTGGTGGAGCCGGTGCTGGTATTGATCCTTTCATCGTGAATAAACAGATTGTATTCATGGGTGACTCAACCTTTTTCCATGGTGGCATGTCTGCTATTTCTGACTCTATAAAGAATAATCAAGATATTACGTACATCATTTTAGATAATCAGACAACAGCGATGACAGGACACCAACCGACACCAGCCGATGAATTGGATATTCTTGGTAATCCTACATTTGCCCAAGATATAGAGAAAGTTGCCCGCGGATTGTCAGGTGGTTCTGAAATTAGTGTTGTTCGTGTTAACCCAGAAGACCGATTGAATTATAAAAAATACCTTGAGAAATCTATACTGAAGTCAGGTGTAAAAATAATAATTGCTGATAAGGAATGTGCGATTACCTTACACAGACGACTCCGAAGAGAACAACAATCAATAAAGGAAAAAGCAGGTTTCTTAAAAGTCGAAAAACATATCAACATAACACCAGAAGTATGTGAATTTTGTTTAGAATGCACAAAATCTACAGGATGTCCTGCTCTTAAAATAATAGATACAGATTATGGAAACAAAATAGCGATAGATCAATCTAACTGTGTAACAGATGGTGCTTGTGCTCGTATTAAATGGGCTTGTCCTTCATTTGAAGAGGTGGTTGTCACTCGTAAACGTCCACCCCGTAAACAGCAACTAATAGAACAAATTGCAAGACCGAACGAGAATAATGATGACATAGGAAATGAGTGGGAGGAGTCCGGAATATCGGGTTTATTATCTCAACTTGGTTTGGATGAGGGACATACCTTACCACCTCCGCCACCACAACCATTTGATAAAATCTGGAGTGTTTATGCTGCGGGTGTAGGTGGAATGGGTATTGGAACAATATCAAAAATTCTTGTTGTTGCTGGGTATCTTCAAGGATATGATGTGCATTTCTGTGATAGAAAGGGTTTGGCAATACGAAATGGTGGGGTCTATACACATGTAACATACACAAATTCTGGACAAAAGATTTCACCAATAATTCCGTATGGTAAGGCTGACCTTGTTTTGGGACTTGATATATTAGAAGCAGTTCGCGGTATTTCTGCTGAATCGGTATTTCGTGTTGCTTCGTCGGGACGGACAGACTCCGTTGTTAACACCGCCAAAACCGATACGGTAAGATCGCTCATAGGAGAGGATAGTTTTGAGATCGATGACTTGGAAGGAACAATAAAAGAGAATACAAAGACTTATTTTGGTGTAAATCTATTTGATGTATCAGAACAGTTATTTGGTACTAAACTATATGCGAATATAATGCTTTTAGGTGTGGCGTTTCAGCGTGGTTTGATGCCGATTGCCCTTGAACCTATACAAATAGCTTTGAAGCAGATGGTTAGACGTTCAGATTTGCAACAGAATATGAATGCGTTTGAAGTGGGGAGATACCTTGCTGTAAGTGAGAATGCGAACATAGTACTTTCTAATAACAAGTCTGGTGTCTTGAGTCAAACATATCAACAGACACTGGAAGAGAAAAAAAGCATACTTTTGAAGAAATTACGGGGTAAACGTCTTGCCAATTCGTATGTTAGTTTAGTTGGAAATATTGTAGATAAATTAAACCTTGATGAAACAACAAACCGTAGCATTGCTATATATATATACGACCTGATTCAATTCGAGCATCTCAAATATGCTCAAACATACATTGAAAAGATAGAAAAAGTCTATGACAAAGACCATGGGGAATATAATGCAACGAAAGCTGCGATTAAATATCTACATAAGGTCATG
>VYFM01000078.1:0-5304 GCA_009842375.1 Candidatus Poribacteria bacterium
CAACTGCCACTGTTTGGTTAATTTATAATCTACACTTGCATTGACAATAGAATAACTTGGAATGGGACCAGTATCACCACGATTTTTAGTTTGCTGGATATTTTCAAAATCGGTAAAGACTTCGTCCACAAACCGCATATCAACACGCATACGAAGGACATTCCAAAGTTGTTTAGATACTCCCACAGTGAAAGTATGTTGTGGTGCGTAAGGTAGTTGGTTACCATTGAGTTCTACATCGACATTACCGGCGATAGTTGCTGACTTTACGATTCCATCAATGATTTCTGTCTGAAGGTATGTATATGTAAAATTAAGATCGGGTAGAATCGATACGAATTCTGATATCCCCAATCCAACTGCCATTTCAAGTCCTGATAGATTAGCTTTCCCTAAATTTTTGAATGCAGTACCACGTCCGGCTGCAACTAAGTCTTGAACCGTAATCAGAAATCCCGCAGTCTCTAATGTTACCCCGCGCATCCATGATCTGAATCCCAGTTCATAGTTCCAACTTTTTTCAGGTTTTAAGTCAAGTCCACCTGCCTCAACATTTTGTCCGAAGTTAGTTATTTTTAATGCTCCACTGGAGGGTGCTGTATACCCTCTATGAACGCCACCAAAGAAGTTAAAATTACCAAGCTGATAGTTTCCACCAATACCCGGCAGTAATACCGAAGAAATCTTATCTGCAAGAACGGAACCGCGTAGTCTATCTACACGATCCTGTTTAAATACCTCAAACCGAGTCCCGAGCGTGAGAGTAAGGTTCTGCAATTCGAGTTGTTCTCTTGCATATAGTGCTAAAGCCATTGTTTCATAGTGATGGCTTTGTCCGACGATTTTCACAGGATCTTCTGTAGAACCCGGGGTGCCTGTGTAGTAGACACCATCGCGCGCATCTGGGGCATCACCTATTTTCCTGTCGTCAATGAATCGTTCCCAGTGTACCCTACCACCGATTTCAGCACGACCAGAATTTCCACTAATACCGTGATTAAGGGTATAGTTGTGCTCAATTCCACCAACGTAGAAAGTGCGAAGTATACCGAAATTGCTTTTCCCATTACCTGTTCTAACAAGATCACCTGTTTGGAAATAGGGAACAGGAACCAAGGTGCCGGTTTCAAGGGCTGCTGGACGCACGAAAATATCATCTTCACGCCACCACCGACGATCAAATAGGCTCATATACATTGTCGTATTATTCACTACATTATCAGTAATTTTGTTGGTATAAATTAGGTCAACCGATGCACGTATAACCTTGAAATTATCATCCTCTTTAGGATTGAAGTTCGGATCAGTTTGGAATGTATATTCTGTTAATCCTGTGTATGTTGCATTTGAATTCTCATAATTGCCGTTTAATTTTACGTAAAGGGTCTTTTCCTCATTTAGTTTGAATAGTGTTTTTGCCGTGCCGTTAACCTGATCAAACGTATTGTTTTCTCTAAATCCATCTCCGTGTTTGTAAAGAAGTTGGAGATCTGACAATACCTTTTCGGGATTTCCAATACCTTTCAACTCTGAAAAAGCACTATAATAACCGTTATTGCCAACTGTTATTTGATTCGCTAACCCGCCAACTCCACCAGGTTTTCGTGTCGTGTAATTGATCACTCCACCCATAGTTTGAGGTCCGTATCGGATTGCAGCACTACCTTTAACGACTTCAACCGCGTCAATTCGGTCTGCAGGTGGATTGTAATAGGCATTCGGATAAATATATACAGCAGGTTGAATCGGCACACCATCTTCAAGTATAAGGACGCGAGCACTTCGGCGAGGATTTAAGCCTCTAATACCAACACTCAAGCGTGAGTTTCCAAAACCATCATCAGCATAACCGTTAATACCCGGAATGAATTCAAGCAATTCTTGTGTTCCGACAGGATTAATTAAGTCGACTAGGTCTGGTTCTAACTTGCTCATCGTGCCAGTTAACGTTTTATGTTCACGCAGTGATTGACCGATGATTTCTATCGGAGCTAATTCAAATGGTTGTCTTGATAACGCTATCTCTAAATTATTGGGTGATTGTGAGGTAAGAGAAAGTAATTTGCTGTAGGAATTATAACCTGCTGAACGAACCCGAATCAGGTAGTCCGCTTGGACATTCAGCGTAAACTGAAATCTACCATCTTTTGCGGTAGTTGTCTCTTCCAGAACTTGTCCATCAGATTCTATCTTGACAATAGCAATCGAAATAGGGTTTCCTGTTTCTTTGTCAACCACTTTACCGCTAATTTCAGTAGAACCTTGGCAAAAATGTGACGTGCTGAAAAGAAGGGTAATAACGATTAAGATCTGTACAGTTTTATAGCAAATTATTGATCTGCAGACTCCGACAAAAAATTGATGCATGTTGTATCCTATACTTTCAAAAGCGTTTTGGGTTTGTAATTTTATGACGTTTATTGTTTATTTCATTGTGTTGTTGATCATTTGCTGTGTTTTCTGTGTTTCCGGTTGTCGTAGTAGGAATATTCGTATTGCCATAACTACCACCCGCTTCTTCAGCGACCTCAACTTGGGGTGAGAGTATGGGATCGCTTTCACAGCCACACAAAGAAAGGCTGGTAATTATAATCAGTAACAACAATAGTTTCCTGAGTATGATAAACATTTGGTTCATCTTCTAAATCCTTATATTCAGATTATTACAATGATTCTAAAAATGCGATCAATGCATCGCGTTCCGTCTTTGTCATTTCCAAGACCGTTTGCCGTGATTTTTCTGCTTCACCACCGTGCCAGAGTACGGCTTCCATCAGGTCTCGTGCTCTACCATCATGAAGAAAGTTGGTATGTCCATTAACAGTTCTAACCAAGCCTATACCCCACAGCGGAGGAGTTCTCCATTCTGTACCACTTGCATGAAAATCGGGACGATTGTCTGCTAAGTCTGGTCCCATGTCGTGCAGCAACAGGTCTGTGTAAGGGTGGATCGTTTGATTACTAACAGAAGGGACACCCGACAAAGCACCTGTCCTTAGCGTTGGAATATGACAACTTGCACATTGTGCTTGTGCGAAAAGCTGCTCTCCGTGCAAAACTTGTGGGTCATTCACATTTCTGCGTGCAGGGACAGCAAGCGTTTGTACGTAAAACGTTACAACATCTAATATTTCATCGCTGACCTCTGGTCGTGCGTTGTTTACAGTGAGTTGTGGTTGACCAAAGGAATTCTCAAATAAAAAGAGTGATGTTGTTAGTCCCATATCATCGTGATACGCAGAGGCAACCTGTTGAAGGAGTGTTGGTTGGTTTGCTTTCCATCCAAAACGACCAAGTGTGTAATGTTTTTTGACCATATCCCATACAAAATTTGGTTTACCGGAAATACCATCTCCGTTTACATCTGCCTCATCAGTATAACTTAGAATCGTTTCTTCAGGAATTGCCTCTAACAGTCCGAGTCCAAATACAACTGGGGCTACACGAGGTGATACTTGGACATCTTCAGGTAGCTGCTGATAGGAATTCGTTATGGTATAATTTGGATAACGAAGATGTACACGCGTTCTGTCTTCTGTTGTTATCGTTTCCTCATGATATTCAATTTTGACAGAACCTTCTGCTGGAGTGCCGTAGATTGCACGGTTGTTTAGTTGTGTTCCGTAGCCCGGAACAGGAATAGGGGGTTTTCCGGATTCGTCGTTTTCAGTATCGGGTAGACTTAGTCTGAAGAGCATGGATACAAATTTCTCATCAACTGTTGGTGGTCGTCCACGACCATCACGAGCATGACAGTTTATACATGAAACATTGTTGTAAATAGGTCCCAAACCAGGGTTAACCACTGCAGGAGCTGTAACAAAGACCGCTTCAAATTCAACATCACCTTCCAAATGTTTTTCAAATGCTGCAGCAGAAAGATTAGGGGCTGGTATTGAGAACGCATGACTTGATGCATCAAAAATAGTTGTCTCTCCACCGGAAAGTGGACCTGTGGAAACTAAAGGAGAGTCATATTCAAAGACATCCATAGGTGCTTCTGAGTTACACCCAACCACAAGAGATACAATGAGGATGAGATATATGACAGCGAGATACTTTTTCATACCTATTGCTAAGTTTGTGGGAACAGTGCAGAGACTGTTCCCATCAAAACGAAGTAGTCTTGCGTGCTGACTAAACACACGTAGATTGTATTAATTAAATTCACTTTCCTGAACGAGTGGGAGTATATCTTGTTCAAGCGTTAGTTGAACCTTACTAACAGTATCAATAGCTGCCTGAACTGCTGAACAGTTCGTTGTAATTGAATCACGGAAGGGGTCTGGAATCACCCCGATGGTGTTAATTGCGTTCTGTACTTCTGACTGAAAGCGGGAATCTAAGTCGGTATCTTTACCGTTCACAAATTCGTTTAACCCTTGTCCGTCAATCATGAATTTTCCCATATAGACGTTCTGAATTCCTCTAATATTGTCTTGGAAATCTGAGATAGAGTTAAAACTGAATTGAGACTCAACCAGGGTTGTGTTCTCTTCATTGTAGGGGTCCGAGATCTTACCATTTGCCACTTCATCGGCAATGGTAATCATACCGTTAACTATTTCTTGCACCGCAGAACTCTGTGAGGGATAAACTGCATTTCCCTCACCAGCAGAGGCGACAGTATTGACAAAGTTTTCACCTTCTGGTGCCCAAGCCATTTTTAGTTGTGAAGTGCTGTCTTTTAGATTCATTGTCGACGATACGAGGTATTCCAATTCACGATCCGTTATATCTGATGCCATGCGCTGGTCACCATCACGGAAGAGTAGAAACTCAATTGTGTGGAATCCTTTCTGTGTGTCCTCTAATCCACTGACATATTCTACTGTCAATTCATCATTACTATCCAATACAGATTGTAGATTGACATGATCCACAGGCCAACTGTCTAAAGCAGGATCAAGTCCTTGTGTATCAACAGGACCGAACAGAAATGCCTCACTCTGTTCCCATGGTGTTCTCGTTGCTATCCATGCCTGTTGTGCTGTTTCAAGGTTTGCTTGGGTGGTATCAGCATCCAATGCTTTGACAGCTGCTAATAATTCATCCGCCTTGTTATCTAAATCTGTGTAAGTTGCTAAAACAATGGTGTTTGCAAAATCACTTAACATTGTACTGGCGTCAAAAGCCTCAACTTGATCGTCATCATCATCATCGCCTCCACATCCTACTACGAAAGCAGACGCGAGTATCAGACAACAAAATATTGTCCAAATTTTAATTAACTTCATAAAAATCTCCATTTTTATTCTAAAAAACACGCGGTTTCCAACCGCGAATGTTAGTATTGAAATCCAA
>VYFM01000078.1:5314-6435 GCA_009842375.1 Candidatus Poribacteria bacterium
TCTTTGTTTAGATCTTTTGTGGCTAAACGTCTTAACGAATAGTGACTCTTAAAAACCAACTGAGTATTCATGTGGAAATTAACGCCAGCAGTCAACGTTGTTCTTTCCCAACGAGGATTGTCAAAGATAAGACCTTCAACACTCGCCATCGTATCGTAATAGTCGTAACGTGCGAATATATCTAATACAGGTGTGGTTTTGTCTGTTCTAAATGTTGACAAGATATCAAATCCTACTTCAATATAATATCCAAGGGCGGAACTGCCTATCGGAGTCCGCTTCACATTAAGATTATTGGAAAGCGTGCGATTGACTTTTGACAATCTATCCGAATTTTGAAGTGATCCATAAAGGAACACTCCACGAATTTTCAGTGGATTCACTTCATAATACCCGTGAAAACTGACAATACCGACATAAGCATCAAAATCTACATCGGGTTTAGGACGGTTTGCAGCGGTATCTCCAACATAACCTGAGATACCAAGGGTAAAGTTCTCATCAAACTCATAATCGAGCCGCCCAACGAAGGCGGGCGCTTCAGCATTGACTGTCTCAAATCGCAGTTGGTGTCCGGGGACTATCCAATGGCGCGAACTAAATCCTGTTGAATCCAGTCCGTTGATAATTTGCGTTTGATATTTTAGTGAACCGAGTGAACCGAAGAGTTCTACACCAGTTTCGTGCCAGATAGTTGGAATAATATGTGCTTCTGCTTCAGGACGGGTTGTCGTGAAGTAGTGTTGCGGTCGATGTCGTTTCGCAACAAGACCAACAGGGACGATGATATGCCCAACCCGGAAGTTAAGATTCGGATTGATGGTAAAAACAGCGGCAAGTTTTTCAACAATTACTTCACCACCTTTTTCAATCTCCGTTTCAAATTCACCAAATTCTTCAAATTTGTCGAATTCCATTGTACTACCAGTGCCGCCGTGTTCAAATTCTATTTCCGTTTCAAGGCGAATGGAATTATTGATGCGATATTTCGGTGCGACAACTAAACGTTCCACATCAATTGCAGCACGTCTATTCGGGTCAATCTCCCAATCATAATGTGCATAGTTTATCACACCGTACCCGGAAACTGAAAACCTGTTTGTATCAGCAATAGCCACGAC
>VYFM01000593.1 GCA_009842375.1 Candidatus Poribacteria bacterium
ATTTTACTAGCGCGAGAAGCCCCTTCAATTATTGAGATGGGCACTCGCGCTGTATAATATAGAAAGTAGCAAATGAGAGTAATTCAATGGAAAACTATGAAATAGTTATCGGTTTAGAAATTCACGCAGAATTATGCACTGAGAGTAAGTTGTTTTGTAACTGTGCTTATACGTTCGGCGCATCAGCAAATGACTGCACATGTCCAATCTGCTTAGGTATGCCCGGAACACTCCCAGTTATTAATAAACGTGCATTAGAATATGCTATCCGTGCTGGATTGGCAATGAATTGTGAAATAACTACGTCCAGTAAGTTCGATCGGAAAAACTATTTCTATCCAGATCTCCCCAAAAACTATCAAATTTCGCAGTATGACCTACCATTATGTAAAAATGGTGAGGTAACATTTGACTTTGATGGTGAATTACGAACTGTTGCACTCCGCAGGATTCACCTTGAAGAAGATGCTGGAAAATCTATCCACGCTGAAGTCACTGGTGATCCAACACGAAGTTTTATGGATTTCAATCGCGCGGGTGTGCCTTTAATGGAGATTGTAAGTGAACCTGAAATCCACTCTCCTGAAGAAGCAATTGCATACTGTCGTGCTGTCAAAGAGATATTAGAATACATTGAAGTTAGCGATTGTAATATGGAGGAAGGAAGTCTACGTTGTGAACCAAATATCTCTCTACGTCCGAAGGGAAGTAAAGAATTGGGGACACGCACTGAGATAAAAAACAAAAACTCTTTTCAAGAATTAATGGATGCCATGCAATACGAAGTGAAACGACAAGCACGAATCCTCGATTCAGGTGGAGAGGTGGTCCAAGAGACGTTGTTATTTGATGCAAGTACAGGTAAAACTGTTGCGATGCGAGGAAAAGAAGAAGCGGACGATTACCGATATTTTCCTGAACCAGACCTTGTTCATGTTCAGATTGACGATGAATGGATTGATGAAATTCAACCAACACTGCCTGAACTTCCTGCCGATAAACGTACAAGATTCATTGAGGACTATGGAATTTCGGCTGAAAACGCTGAATTCCTGACTACCACAAGACAGATTGCAGACTTTTTTGATGAGGCAGCACAACTCAGTGGTGAACCCACGACTTGTGCAAACTGGATTATGGGTGACCTTAGTCGATTACTCAATACCGCTGAAGTTGAAATCCAAGATTCCAAAATCACACCAGCATATCTAAGTGAACTCATTCATTTAATAAAAAATAATACTATTAGCGGTAAGATTGCCAAATCTGTGCTTGATGATACTTTTGATACAGGGAAAATGCCGAAACAGATTGTAGAGGAAAAAGGTTTGTCCCAGATTACTGACACGTCAGAAATTGAAGCAATTGTTATGCGAGTAATTGAAGACAATCCTGGTCCTGCCCAGGATGTTCGTGATGGCACGAAAAAAGCTATCGGATTTCTGGTTGGTCAGGTAATGAAAGCAACACAAGGAAAAGCAAACCCACAACTCGTAAATCAGATTTTGTCGCGGGAATTGTCTTAAAAACTTGTAAAAGAACTTAAGAGTGGAGAAGAAAATGAAGATAGGTTACAAGGTGCTTCAATGAAAAGATTATACTTCAAGGAGGAACCACCAACACTTTTCCCTGAAACAACAACCGGTGATTCTAATACCGTTTTTTCCTCTGAGCGGACAGTACAAACTCCTCCATTAAATTTACCTGGTTTTCTAACACCTAATACAAGATTAAAAATGGATGGTCTAAAATTCCTTTGTCATCTACCAGAGGAGTCTATACCTGTTGCGTTTCTTGACCCACAATATAGAGGTATGCTTGACAAAATGAAATATGGAAATGAGGGAAAGAGTAGAGAGAAACGCAGAAGTTCATTGATGCAGATGTCTGAGGAACTGATTGGAGAATTCATACAAGGTATTGACAATGTGCTTATTCCCTCTGGACATCTATTTCTGTGGATGGATAAATTCCACCTTTGTCAAGGATTCAAAACATGGTTTGATGGCACACAGTTGGACATTGTAGATTTGATCGTCTGGAATAAAGACAGATTTGGTATGGGATATAGATCACGACGCGTGAGCGAATATTGCGTTGTGCTGCAGAAGCATCCACGGAAGGCTAAAGGGGTTTGGAAAATACACAATATTCGTGATGTCTGGCTTGAACGAACGAAAACAAAAGAACACCCCCATCAAAAACCTATCGGTCTACAAGGCGAACTCATAGCTGCTGTCAGTAATGAAGGGGATTATATTATTGATCCAGCAGCGGGTTCGTTTTCTGTCATGGAAGCTGCGCTTTCAAAAGGGCGAAATTTCATTGGGTGTGATTTGGGATAAAGGGTGTAACATTTAGATGTAGATTCCCGTAGGATTCTGCAGTATTAATTCATATCAATTCTACAGAATGACGGATTCTTAAATCTTTACTTTAGTAATCGGGAAAGATTGATATGAGCATAGGAAGTCATAAATACAAAGATGAATCGTGGGACTTTCGCGCATCTGATACGAAAGAATATACTCACTGTTTCCATGCCTATCCAGCAATGATGATTCCGCAGATAGCAAGGAAACTACTAAATCTGTATGGTAGTGAAGGTGAATGGATACTTGATCCATATTGTGGTACTGGTACTTCTCTGGTTGAAGCCTCTCTGTTCGGTATGCATAGTGTTGGATGTGACATAAACCCCCTCGTGCGATTGATTGCAACGGCTAAAGTTACACCAATCGCATTAAAGACACTTGATAGTGAACTGAATAAGATAAACGATACTTTATTTGAAATAGAATTTGGAACAGCAAAGTTACCTGATGCACCGATACCTGACATACCGAATTTAGATTATTGGTTTTCCCATGAAGTAAAGAAAAATCTTGCATATATATTAACACAGATTAACCAAGTAGAGAATCAAGCAGTACGAAACTTTATGACGGTTGCTTTTTCTGAAACAGTCCGCGAGGCATCCTATACGAGAACAAGCACATTCAAATTGCATAGAATTCCAGCAGAAAAACTTGAGACTTTTGACCCTGATGTCTTTGGTATCATTCGCAAAAAATTGAATAGAAATAAACAAGGTTTAACCACTTATCTTGAAAAACGAAAAGATGTAGAAACATTTATCTGTGATGCTAATACTGTTGCAGGAGAACAACCGATGCCAAGACCGCTTGGTGGATATAATCTGGTGATTACCTCACCACCTTACGGAGATTCACAAACCACAGTAGCGTATGGACAATTTTCTCGTCTTTCTGCAGAATGGCTTGGTTTACCAAATGCACGGAAAATAGACAAACTTGCAATGGGTGGATTCCCAAACAAAGATATGTTGAAGAATTCACCTATTTCATCTGTCGTAAAGAAAATTCATTCAATTGATGAGAAACGTGCACGCGAAGTAAACTCATTTTACATTGACCTTGGACAGAGTATAGATTCAGTTGCTAATATGCTATCCCCACGTTCCACAATATGCTATGTTGTAGGGAACCGTAGGGTCAAAGATGTCCTGTTACCAACAGACGAGTTTGTTGCTTATGCCTTTGGCAAACACGGGTTTTCTCATAAGGAAACTATTATTAGAAATATACCTAACAAACGAATGCCAAAAAAGAACAGTCCATCCAATATAGCTGGCAAGACCTCATCAACGATGAACGAAGAAAATATCGTTATATGCCAGCGAACGGATCAAACATGTCCGTAGGTCAGATTACCCTTTCATCAGTAACAAAAAAGTATGGAGATACAGTAGCAGTTGACGATGTATCATTGCAGATAGAAGGTGGTGAGTTTTTTTCTTTACTCGGTCCAAGCGGATGTGGCAAAACGACAACATTACGCATTATCGGAGGGTTTGTCCATCCAAATACAGGCGATGTTTATATCAATAACGAACTGATGCATGAAACACCACCTTATCGCCGTCCTGTCAACACTGTCTTTCAAAATTATGCCTTGTTCCCACATAAAAATGTCGCTCAAAACATCGCTTTTGGACTACAGATGAAGAAACTTCCAAAAGATGAAATAGCGAATGCAGTTGAACGTTCACTTGATTTAATTCAGTTATCTGGATATGGTGAGCGGAAGCCAAATGAACTATCTGGTGGGGAAAGACAACGTGTCGCACTGGCGCGTGCGTTAATCAATGAACCGTCAATCCTACTCCTTGACGAACCCCTTTCCGCCCTTGACCAAAAACTACGCAAACAGATGCAGCTGGAACTAAAAGCACTCCAACGTAAAGTAGGTATAACTTTCGTATATGTTACGCACGATCAGGGAGAAGCGATGGCATTATCAGATCGGATTGCGGTGATGAACGAAGGAAAAATTCTACAGATTGGGACACCAACTGAGATATATGAGATACCACAGAACCGTTTTGTTGCTGACTTCATCGGAACTTCTAATTTTCTTAAGGGAACGCTGATTAGCACTGATGGGGATGTTGCTATAGTAATGTCTGATACCGAACCATCATTTAAATTCGTCTGTACTTACAATACTAATTTTCCAATGGGTAAACATGTTACCATTGCAGTACGACCAGAACGGTTTGTCATATCAACAGAACTAAATCCTGATATACCAAACTGCTTGCATGGGACGATTCAGGACGAAAGTTATCTCGGTACAACAGTTCAATACACAGTGCAAACGGATTTTCCATCGCCTATTATCGTGAATCAACAATGGCGGAGTGTAAACCATTCCCAAAACAACGAAGTTAGTGAAAAAACTGATAAACACCACATACAACGTTATCAACAAGGGGATGCGGTTTATCTACAATGGTTCCCAGAAAATGCGATTCTTTTGGGAACAGATACGGGTTAGGCGCGTGGAATAGGTAACCTAACCTTACCATTATCGTTCTGTTGCGATGTCAAGAAGCCGATGATTATTTCAACGACTTTGTGTCCTTCACTTCCTGGTGATACTGGCTCACCACCTTCAGCAACAAGTTTCACCGTTTCTATTACACCTGCAGGAATACCAACAACATCCCAAGTTGGTGCTTGGATATTCTCAACATCATCTCCTTGATGAATCGTCGCACCCTTATCACTAATGAGAATGTATCCATTTGTACCGACAATTTCTAACCTGAATCCAGATTGAGTAGTTTTTGGTCCACCAGCATAGTAACCACGCACACCGTTGGCAAAGTGGATGTAACCGTGCGCAGAAGGTTCTGTTGATGGATTGTGTCCACCATCCCCTTTATACTCGCTATAATCTTCGTAGCCATCTTCCAATTCAGCAGAAACCCATTCTGGTGTTGAGTCGGCGAAATAACATATTGCATCAACACAATGTGTGCCGTTACGAAACAGCATTGCACGTCCACCACTCAACGTTCCGATGACATACTGAACATCACCGATTCGCCCTCCACCAACGATCTCGTCTCTGGTATGTCTCCACAAAGGTTGCCATCTACGAGTATGGTCTATTGAAAGAATAGTACCGTTTTGTTCTGACGCTTCCAGCATTCTGTCTGCATCTTCAACATTAGTTGCCATCGGTTTTTCGCAAAATATGCCTTTGACACCTGCGTTAGCTGCATCAACGACAAGGTCAGCATGCCTATGGTCAGAAGTTGCGACCGTTACTACATCCAAATCTTCGTTTTCAAGCATTTCCTGATGGTTGGTATATAGCGAGATGTTATCCCAATTGTCCTCATATTTTGCCTTGAAAGCATCCAGTGTGCTTTGCACAAAATCGCACCCAGCGGCTAATTCTACGTTTGGTAGACCAACCAATCCAGATGCATGTGTTGTCCCGATACCACTACAACCTATTACACCTACACGTAACTTTGCCATGTTCTTGTCCTCCTCAATCCTAAAGTCTGATTCCAATAAGGTGTTATCACATTATCTCAGAAATGATTGTATGCTGCAGCGGTTTAGATGTCAAGTCTTTTGTGAAGGATAAAGGGTGTAAGTTTTTGACATGTGTGTTGTCTGAATCGCGGATGACGCGGATTTCACGGAAAAACGCGGATTTCTGAGTCTTCATCATTCAATCCCATTTGAAAAGAATAACATCAATCCATTGAAAGCGAGGACAAAACATCGAAAACATATCTGGGACATTCGTGAAATTCGGGGAATGCCAAAAAGCATTCATACCGTTGATTTGGTGATAATCTGCGATTAGTTCAAAAAAGTGGTATACCTCTCGGATAAAATACCTTAGCACAAACTTTTACCAAAAACTTTACACACCCCAGACTTAGTATGATATTGACAGAATGTTATTTCTTTCTGTAAAATATGTGGTTTGACTGGTATTCTGTTGATGAACTTATAGCGAATAAAGGCTAAGAATTCAAAGTAAATACGAATCTGAAGCAGCAAGAAAAGGAGACAAATTATTCCCTTTCTTTCCCTATCTAACT
>VYFM01000026.1 GCA_009842375.1 Candidatus Poribacteria bacterium
GTATATTATATGAAGATTAAAGATATTCGCGTTGTAGAAATCACATTAAATCCAAAACCGACGACCCCACCACGTACACAAAGTCGTGCCAATACCTATCGTTTGAACCGACCAATAGATCGTTATCGGACTACCAAGGACATGCACATATCAGGTGCGAATTGGAAGAGACCAGCATGTATTATTACTGCAGAAGATGGGACATGGGGATTTGGAATCTCATTGTATGGAGGACCGGTAAGTCGGATAATTTCGGATCACTTTGCACCTCAACTTGTTGGTGAGAACTGCATGGCGACAGAAAAGCTATGAGACATGATGGTGAGATCTTCTGCTGCATTTGGCGCGACGGGTTTGACGAGTTATGCAATCAGCGCTGTGGATTGTGCCTTGTGGGATTTAAAAGGAAAGATTTTGAAAAGACCTGTATATGAACTGCTTGGTGGTCCTCAGAAGGAGAAGATATTCTGCTATGCATCTGGTTTTGACCAAGAATGGTATATGGAACTTGGATTTAAAGCAACTAAATTATTCACACCCTACGGTCCAGAAGACGGTATAGATGGTTTACGAAAACTTGAAGAATTAGTAGCAAATACCCGTGAAGTAATTGGGGATAATGTTGAGTTAATGTTGGATGCATGGACTAACTTTGATGTAGAACACACTGTACGGGTCTGTGAAATCATGAAACCTTACAAGTTGAAGTGGATGGAGGATTATATCTCAGCTGATGATTTAGTGGGTTATCAAACAGTGCGGCAACGTTTACCTTGGCAAACACTTGCAACTGGAGAACATTGGTATCTACCAACCGTCTTTGCAGCAGCTGCAGGACAAAGATTAGTAGATATTTTCCAACCTGACGTACTATGGTGTGGTGGTATTACTGCTGCGATCAAAATCTGTCACATAGCTGAGGCGAATGGTATCAATGTTATAACCCATGCTGGTATGAATTATCCTTATGGACAGCATCTGTCTTTCGCAATACCAGCAATCACTTGGGGTGAACGTTCTGAAGGTGTCTCTGCTCCTGGTGTGCCTCTTGAGGAGATGGTAAAATTACCTGGAACAGCAGTAATCAAAGATGGCTATCTTATTCCATCAGATGCACCTGGTTTCGGACTTGAAATCGATGAGGCATGGATTGAGAGTGTGATGGCATAATTCACTGCTTGAATACATTACTGAGTTATTATTCTACTCGGATGATTCGGCGACCTGTGTAGGTTTGACCGAACATATCAGTTGTACGTACATAGATTACGTGCGTCCCCACTTGTATATTCTCTGGTAGTTTTGCTTGCCAGATGTGTGTTGATTTAGGGACACCATAAATAAGACGTTTACCTCTTTGTGGTAGTTCGTTCTCTTCCTTCAAAAGCGTTTTCATTGTTTCACGAAGTGCTGTATGCATTTTACGTTCAATGTGGTATGCTTCGTCTCGCTCCTTTAGTTTTTGAAAGTAAGGATCCTTCTGAGGTGTATAGGTCATTGGTTTCCATTCCCCACTTTTACCCAAACGTAATTCAACCTTTGAGCGTTTAGTACCCCCAAAGATGTTTACAAGAACATCTGTTTTTCCTATTTCCTCAGATTCAATTTCCCATGGAGCCCAAATATTCATCTGATAATCTGCAGGACGACGGGCAGCCTTGAACCGAATTGAATATTGATTTCCACTGAACGTGAATATTCCATACCCGTTGGGGGCACCATCTCGCATTGTTGTGTGTGGAATACCGACTTCATCAAGTGTGCCTTGCCACCAACTGCCTGATGTGGTTGCATGATTATGGTGATGATGTTGGTCATCACCATTCCAACCGTGTTCCTGACCAATGAAATCATCACGTTGTATGTGTGTATGAGCTGACAAGGATAGGGTGTGTGGACGGTCTCCAAGTAGATTCATCAATTTCTCTACATCACGCATTTCTGTCAACGGAATATGAAATGATACAACTACCAGTTTGTCTTTCGGTACATAAGCAAGGTCATTACGGATAAATGTCAACTGCCGTTCTCCCACCTCACTTAGGTATGTCGGTTTATTATCAGCATCACGAAAAAAGTGGACATTGTCAATATTGATGAAATGGACTGGTCCCCAATCAAATGAATAACATGTGGGTCCATATACTCTTGTGAAGGTTTCATCTGCGAAACGGTCATCTGTTGCCTGACGGTTCATGTCGTGATTACCATAGACGTTGTACCATGGTATCCCCACGGTAGACATCACTTCGTTTAGAGGTTGAAATAAGTTTAGATTATCCCCTACTAAATCACCAAGACTGAGTCCGAACACTGCATCAATTCCGATGACTTCTTCAATTACATCATGTGCTAACCACTCAATCTCTTGCATGTTTCGGGGTTGTGTGTCACCGAATACAAGTGCTTTGAAGGTATCAGGTTCGGTCTGTTCAGTAAGTGGGAAATCGATTGATTCGGGCAATGGACCAGTAGGAGCAATGCCAGCATATTTAAGACCTTCCGGTGAACCGTGTGGTTTGTGAATGTAATAGAATTTCGGGAGACGATTCTCATCAATTGGTGTCATATACCCACGTGGTTTAATGACAAATAGAATGGTGTCATCACTGACTGTAAGGGAGTACTTCCCATTAGCATCGGCTTTAACAACATCAATTCCATTGGAGACACGAATTCCAGGTAACCCTTTCTCATCAGCGTCCATTACTTGATTTCTGTTTGTATCCAGAAATACTGTACCAGTTGCGGTTGAATTTGCTAAAACACTATTCCCAATACAGAATATAATCAAAATGACGATTAAGGCAATACTCCATTGCTTGTAAACCATATAAATCTCCTATTTAATATTTTATTCTAAGCCCCATTCTTGTCGGAGCTCAGACATGGGTCTGTAATTCACACCTTTGTTGTAAAAGTTCCCAAGCCAAGTGCCATCTTCACGGAAAAAGAAGCGGTCATCCTTTTCTTCATGAGCAAGTTGGTATCGCGTATCAATGCTGATACGGTATCGGTCAGATTGATTCGGAGCACTGCTGTGCATCATAAATAGTCCAAAAATGATTACATCACCCGGTTGGAAATGTGCCGTTGCCAATGTGAATCCAAATTTTTCTACCATCTCTCGTGGATTTGAACTAAACACTGCTTCCGTTAAATCGCGATCCATATCGGTCGCACCATAAGTGGACTTTAATCGGTCATGTTTATGTGAACCCAGACATATCACGAGAGGACCGTTTTCCAGACTGATGTCCGTTAATGCGCTCCACATCGTGTATCGGTTTTGTGTGCCGCGTCCAACATATACGTTATCATAATGAAAATGGTTGTGTCCACCATTTGCCATGCAACGTAGCCATCGTTTGTCAAAGGTTATAACTGGACCACCGAGAAATTCTTCGTAGAACTGCATCGTCCGTTTACTATCTACAACATCAAGAATCGGTTTAGCGTGTGCAACCTCAGTTTGTCGAAAGAAGCTAAAGGTTCGATTCTCTTCCCCGATGCGACCTTCTTCAACTTGAGTATTCGGTTTTAACCCGTCAAGTTCAGCTATATTTTGTAATGTCCAATGTGCAGCACTATTTGCATGTTCTTTTTGATGGAAACCACGTATAAAGAGATAGCCATCCTCTTTCATTTTTCTGTGCAGTGCATTGATATCATTAAGAATTTTGGATGAATCTTCTAACTCAACGATCTCGTCACCGAAATGAAAACGGTGTTCTCCGAATTCAAATGGTGTGTCTTTTTGGATATTCTTAGGTTTTTTTAATTGCATCAGATGTTTTGTGTAGTCTCAATCATAATTGCTCGGTCGATGATCGCCGAGGAGTCGTCTTTGTCGCGGATTTGCTTGGTCCAGGATTGATTCATTAAATTGAAATTTATTCAGATAGGGAGGATATTCCTGTGTAATCATTCGCATCGCATAGTGTACCTGTAAGAGATAACGGACTTCGTTACTTGTATTGGCGGTTCCCCGATGCCAGACTTCGCTTCTGAATAGCACTACGTCCCCTGCATTACATAAGATGCTCTCTTCCTCACGGTTGTTCCATTCAGTTGCTCCGTTGGGTGAGCAACCAGAAAAATGACTACCCGGTACAAACTTCGTCGGACCCAATTCTTCGGACATATCGTTGAGATAGTAATGGGCAGTGGTGATGAATATAGGAACTTTGACGCGTGGATCGGAGCGTACGTCTGCTGGTAAACTGATTGGCAGCCAATCGGTATGTAATCCCTGATCCGGACGACCAGGTCCAGTCAACCAAGAATGCATACCGATACAATGGCAATCCTCACCGTGAGCCTCCTCAACGACTTCAATAACCGGTGATTTGTCAAGGAATTGGAGAAACAATGGGTCACGATTGAACGAATTGCTGATGAGTTTGTGAATGAAACTGTCGCCATTTTCAGGTGTTTCGTCCCGATCATGCGACTCCGGGATTGCCTCTAATCGATCCATCAATGCACGCAATTCATCGATTTCAACTGCATCAAGAACTTTGGGGAAATAGACATAACCGTCTCTTTCGAGTGCATTTACTTGGCTTTCCAAGTCGCTGTAAGCAACGAGTGAGAGAGCTTTCCCCATTTTCAGGACTCCATACTGTTACGAATCCGACAATACAATACAAAATGTAAGCGTTGATCTTAGATGTACCTGTTGTTACTTGTTGGCAGAATGTGGAATTGCAGTGATTATTCTGTTAAGACAATGACACCACATCCAATACGTGCACCTGCATTTCCCGATGGTTGCGATATGAAATCGTCTGGGTCAGCATGGACAATGATACCTTTACCAACTACATCTACATCAGAACCTGTTCCTATTTCCCATAGATCTGTCGTTAATGAAATACTACCAGATCCATCTTCACCGACGTTGATATTTCCGATATCACCCAGATGAAATTCTCCCACACCCCATTTTCCGTGATCGACATTAGTTGGATTCCAGTGTCCACCAGCAGAACTACCATCTGGCGCACTGCAATCCCCTTTTTCGTGGATATGAACCCCGTGTAGTCCAGGTGATGCACCCATAACCTCAATTATGAGTGTGATCATGTCATCATTCTGTGTGAAGACTGCTGTTCCTGTTACACCACTATCGCCTAATGAACCAATCACGGCGTTAGCTTGAATTGGAGTAGCGGGTGTAAGAACTGCTGCCTGTTGTGGTGCTCTTTCGCAACCGGACAAAATGACTACAATACTAATAAAAATGAGAAATGTAAATTTTATACTTATAGGATTAAAATTTGTTTTCATTGCATGTTCCTTTCAAAAAGTAAATTATTCTAAATTTATTCTGCTATCAATTCGTTAATATATATATAATATAGATAACGATACGTGATTCTGAAATTGATTGGTCGTTGACAATGTACGTAGTCATCTATATAAATGGTAACACCCTAATCATAATTGCTCGGTCGATGATCGCCGAGGAGTCTTCTCTGTTGAGGATTTGCTATTGAGAGAATAGATTCATCAAACTGAAATTTGTTGAGATAAGGTGGATATTTCTGTGTTATCATTCGCATTGCATAATGAACTTGCAAGAGATAACGGGTTTCGTCGCTAGTATTAGCAGAACCACGATGCCAGACTTCACTGCGGAAAAGCACAACATCTCCCGCATTACATAAGATACTCTCTTCACCCCTGTTATTCCACTCGGTTGCTCCATTTGGAGAGCAACCGGAAAAATGACTGCCCGGTACAAACTTCGTAGGTCCTAATTCCTCAGTCATATCATTGAGATAGTAATGAGCAGTGGTAATAAAGATTGGAATGTTGACGCGTGGATCCGTACGAATGTCAGTGGGAAGTGGAACGGGTAACCAATCTGTATGTAATCCTTGATCTGGTCGTCCTGGTCCTGTCAACCAAGATTGCATTCCGATGCAATGACAATCTCCACCGTGAACTGCTTCTGCTACTTCAATAATCGGTGATTTGTCCAAGAATTGAAGATACAATGGATCTCGATTAAACGAGTTGTTGATGATTTTGTTAAGGAATCCTCCTCCATTTTGAGGAGTTTGGTGTCGATCCAAACACTCCGGGATTGCATCTAACTTATTCATAGTATCTTGAAGTTCAGCGATTTCATTGGCATCAAGAACGCTTGGAAAATAGACATAGCCATCCCTTTCCAGTGCTTCAACTTGACTTTCCAAATCGTTGTATGCGACGAGTGAAAGAGCTTTCGCCATTTTAAGGGCTCCTTGTGAACAGAAAAATCGGAACAATATTTTTCAATATGTTAACCTAAGTTGCTACCTATACGAATTAACTACACATAAAACGACCTTATTCAAAAATATATCATTATTCCAAGATATTTTTGTAGCGCAAACTTTTAGTTTGCGTCTATTCGGACACAATCTAACAGATTGT
>VYFM01000051.1 GCA_009842375.1 Candidatus Poribacteria bacterium
AATTGTGATATAATTTTCTAAATATTACAGTAATTTAAAATGTATATAAAAGCAAACTTTCGGGAATAATAATGTTTTACTACGGGACTATCAGTATTTCCGATTTATACAAGGAGATGAAGTATTATGCGATATTTAATCTGTTTAGCAATGATTCTGTGTGTTTCCACAGTTTCTGCTGAAATTCTGTTTTATGACGATTTTGAAAGTGGTGAAATTGATGAATCAATGTGGGATCCACAAGGCACCTGGGTGATTCAAGACAATACCGATGGACATGATGTTTTAGGTGATAGTGTTCTATTTGTTCCAGGTGGTGATGTCGGACTTAGTGTTGAAGAATTTCCCGAAGAATACGATTATTATGCGGATTTCAAAGCCACACAGAATGGTTTAACTGGGTTTGTTTTCCACGGTCAGGACGCAAATAACATATACATGCATCAAGTTTCTACAGATGGTTCGGCGCATACGCCACAACATATCCGTTGGCATAGACGAGTCAATGGTGGATGGGCAGCTGAACCTGGTGCATTTGGAGATGGTGTTGATCGTAAAGCGAATGTGTGGTACAGAGCGAAATTTGAAGTTAGGTCTGGACATAATTTTATAGCTTACCTTGGACCTGTAGGTGGTACAGTCGAAGAATTAACTCTCGTAAGTGAATGGACTGATTCACAGAAGGCATTCTCCTCTGGGAAAATCGGTTTCCGCATGAGCGGAGCTGAGCATGCTCAATACGATAATATTGTTGTGGTAACACCAGGAGGAACTCCAACACCCGTTGAACCGAGAGGTAAGATAGCAGTGACCTGGGGTAACTTAAAACGTCAATAATGCAGCATCAATACTCTGCACAACAAGGAAATGGTGATATGTCATTATCTATCGGCATCATCGGTGCAGGTAGGATGGGTAGACACCACCATAGCGCGATAACTAACTATGGGGCACAAGTGATTGCTGTTCATGATATTCAGCTTGAAGCTGCACAAGAACTGGCAAGTCTTGCAGACACTGAAGTTGGAACTGATGTCCTGAGTGAATTTTTTGATATAGAAATGGATGGGGTGGTGATTACAACACCACCCCCTATTCGTTTGGAACCTATCAGAATAGCGTGTGAACGTGGCATACCAATGATGGTAGAAAAACCACCTGCTCTGAATATTGTTGATGGAAGTAAGTGTCTTGAATATATCCTAAATGCCGATGTCATCGCAGCAGTCGGATTTCAACTCAGGTATCACCCACTGTATGAAAAACTAAAAACATTAATCGCTAATCAGACTATCCATTTGGTTAGAACAGTCTGTACTATCAACTACTATCTTACATTTCAAATGCCAACATGGTTTTTACAATCAGAGATTAGTGGTGGACCATTAGCAGAACAGGCTGTGCATGTGTTGGACTGTGCTCGGTATGTAATGGGAAATCCGAAACCCGCCCAAGCACATGCTTTGACTGTAAAAAATATGGCACTTGACCGGACAGAATTTGACGCTGAAAATGCTATACAGATGACTTACGAATTAGACAACGGAGTGTTCGGTACGCATATGAATCATTGCGGGACTGAGGAGTTTTGTTTTGATGTTGAGGTGGTCGGACCGCATTTACGCCTGCAGGCAAATATGGCAGATAATGCAATTCGTGGTTATCTTAATGGTGAAAAGATAGATGAACCTGCTAATCCAAAAAACAGTATAGATTTAGACAAAACAGGTGCATGGTTACGGGCAATTGAAACTGGGGATAGAACACTCATTCGTTCCCCTTATATTGACGCACTTGAAACACTTACATTAATTGATGCGGCTATAAAAAGTCGCAATACTGGTAAATTTATTAGGGTGGAGGAATTATGATGATAGACTGGATCTATTTTAGAAATGGTTGAAACTCCTGTAAAAAAGTTCAAGAGGTACTTGACACAAACAACATACAAGCAGAAAACAGGTCAGATGCGCGAAAAGATAAACTTGAAGCAGATGCAGTATGGGAAATGATGGGTTCTGCAGAGCAGATTGTTGTCGCTAAAGGTAAAAAGGTAGAAACCTTTATACCAAACGACGATGCACGTGATGAGGTTCTGAATGTAGTCCTCGGACGAAGCGGTAGTCTGCGTGCCCCAACCGTACAAATTGGTAATGTGTTCTATGTAGGTTATAACGACACCATCTATTCTGAACCACCCTTCGGAAGTGGATAGAGTAAACACCAATGCCTATTGAAAAGATACTTATTACTGGTGCTGCAGGATACCTTGCGAAGTTTATAATTGATCGGTTGCACACATCATATCAATTAACGCTTACCGATATTGTTGAGCCTAAGAGAAACTATGATGGAATATCGTTTTTTCAGGCTGACGTTACACATGCGTCTGAGATTGAAGCAGCGTGCGTTGATCAAGATGCTATCGTGCACACCGTTGCGTTAGTACGCGAACGGCACGGCAAACCAAACACATTGTTTGCAGATGTGATGGTGAAGGGAACATGGAACATCGCTGAGGCATGTGTTAGGCAGGGAGTGCAGAAGTTAGTAAACATTTCCAGTATTTCAGCATGTCCACCTGCACCTGGTGTCCAATTACCCTATCAAGTGGATAATCCCTTTCGGTTTGGTGGAGGCGACCTTAATTATGCGTTAGCGAAACACCTCGCTGAGCAGATAGGTTTAGCTTACCATCAAGCACACGGTTTGAAGGTAATACATATCCGTCCGGGTGTAATTGATGGAGATGGAATGAACCCAGGTCCTTCAATACCAGAAAAAGTTACGGAACCTTGGTTTGTCTATGTTGATCCGAGAGATGTTGCCCAATGCGTGGAACGTGCCATTGAAACTGAACAGGTGAATTACGGTGCATACAACGCAGTTGCGGGTCGATCAGACTCGCGATATGACTGGAAACAAGCAGAACAGGATTTGGGTTATTCACCACAGCACAATTGGGAGGATATTCCAGATTCCTAAATCTAAGAACGTTACAACGGGACAACTCCTGCATATTTTACACCAGTTAGATATGCGATTTCACGTTTCCAAGTCGTTAGGTCATCAACGTTGAATTGGTTCAGATGTGTATGTCCACAGGCACGCGCTAAGACCTGCATCAATTCAACTGAAGCAGACAAGAAGCGATTCAAACGTTGTGCTGCAACCTCAACTTTCAATCGTGCACGTAGATGTTCCTTTTGAGTTGCTATTCCCACAGGACAGTTATTGGTGTGACATGCTCGCATTCCAATGCATCCTATTGCTTGCATAGCAGAATTGGCTATTGCGACTCCATCAGCACCGAGTGCTAAGGCTTTTGCAAAATCTGCCGCTGTCCTTAAACCTCCTGTGATAATAAGTGTAATGTCTTCGTTTCCTGTATCATCAAGATACTTACGTGCGCGTGCTAATGCAGGCATTGTTGGTACTGAGATATTGTCTCTGAACAGCAGTGGTGCAGCACCTGTGCCACCTCCACGACCGTCCAAAATGATATAATCTACGCCGATTTGAAGTGCTGCTTCAATATCCTTCTCAATATGTTGAGCTGAGAGCTTAAAACCAATCGGAATACCACCTGTTTCTTTGCGAACTAACTCAGCGAATTTGGCATAGTCATCAAGGGAATTCCAGTCGGGAAACCGAGCAGGTGAAATAGCTGGTTGCCCCGCAGACAGTCCCCTGACAGTAGCGATTTCTTCAGTTACCTTGTTACCAGGAAGATGTCCGCCTGTACCGGTTTTTGCACCTTGACCCCCTTTGAAATGAAATGCTTGTGATTGATCCAATTTATCGTAAGAGAAACCGAATCGTGCAGAAGCAAGCTCATAAAAGTACCGACTGTTTTCCTTTGCCTCTGTAAGTAACATGCCTCCTTCACCAGAGCAGATACCCGTTCCAGCCATTTCAGCACCCTTTGCCAACGCTATTTTAGCCTCTGCTGACAACGCGCCAAAACTCATATCGGATACAAAGATAGGCATATCTAATTTGAGCGGTTTTTTCGCGTTTGGACCGACAACTAAATCAGTACCAACCGGTGTATCGTCAAGATGTGGGGTTTTGTAGAGTTGTGCGACAACAAACTGCAAGTCATCCCAATTGGGTAAGTCTTTTCGCAGCACACCCATGGCTGCTGTTTGTCCGTGTTGTCCAACATTACTCAATCCATTACTCGCTAATTCCTGAATTTCTGCGACAAAAGGCTCATCTTGTGTGCCGTGAATATCCTGGTAGTTTCCCTGATATCGGTCACGGTGATAGGGTTGAGGATTCTCCTTTTCCCACCCACAGATTTCATCTTCATCAACATATACTGTGTCGTCTTCAACCCACGCTTTAAACTTAGCAAGTCGTTCAGAATTTAGGTATTCGCTTATACCTGTATCATAGCGATAATCCCAGAAGTGAACACCGCAAATCAGGTTCTCACCTTCAATATAACCATCTGCAAGTAATGCACCACGATGATGACATCTCCCGTATAGGACAGAAATCTGATTGTCATACCGTATAATGACTAAATCTACATTTGCAACAAGTCCGTATGCGGGTTCTCTGTCTTTGAGATCACTGAAATTAGCGACTTTTGTTTTCGTCATGTTTTCACCTTCTGCGTTTAAGATAGGTTAAACGCAAAAGATTTGATACAGATTACTCAACTTCTTCTTGACTGATTGGTTGGGTTTGTTCAAGTTGAGAGAGACGTTGTTCTAATTTAGACTGCTGTCTACCTAAGCGCAGCACATACAGCATGATTGCAAGCCATATAACTAAGTAAGCTGCGAACAGAAATTTTAGTCGTCTTTTCTGTTTTGATTCCAGTTGCTCAACTGCCAATTCTACAGCTTTTGTAACTTCATCTTCATCTATCTGTGGTTTTGCTTCACCTGCATCTTCAGCTGCGTTTTCAACTTGTGCAATTGCATCCGATACAGCGGCATCAACTTCATTTGATGTTAGCGTCACAGGTATTTGTGCTATCAGAAACAATCCTAAGATTCCAATAAAAGTAATAATTATGATTATACGCATTTACAGTTCTCCAAGTTGTCGTTGGCGAATTGTTTCGTATTGCAGATTTGATTTTCCCATTCTGTATTGTAAAAGTAGCATTAGAACATAGAATGAAAGGAAAGCTAAAACTACAAACCAAAAAGTCAGTTTCATGGGTGTTGCCATATCATATTTTGTATTTGTTCCCGGATGCATATTTGATGCTGCTTGCCAGATATTAACCGAGTGATAAACAATTGGCACGTTCAAACCAGCAAAGATACCTAAGACTGCTGAAAAAGTTCTACGTGTTTCTCCACTCAATATTGCCCGTAGTATAAAATAACCGACATACATCAACCACATTACCAATGTGGTTGTCAATCGTGGTTCCCAAGTCCACCATGTATTCCAAGAAACGCGCGCCCAAATCGGTCCTGATAGTAACACGGCTGTGCAAAAGAGGAGTCCAATTTCGGCAGATGCTACTGCTAAAATGTCATGAAGTGCTTTTCTTTTAATAAGAAACATGATACATAAGACAAAATTGACACCGAATGCTGCAAATGCTGTGAAAGCAGAGGATACATGGAAGTAGAAGACCTTTTGAATTTCTAACATGCTCTGTTCCATTGGTGCATAAGCAACAATCAGGTAGATTCCGAAGAAAATCATGATTGCTGATACAGCAGTTAGAATATTTATTGATTTTCCCATATTGGACTCCCTGTAAGGATTTCTGGACCATCCGAGAGAATTGCCACTGTATGTTCAAATAGTGCAGACAAACTCCCGTCTGAGGTTGTTACCCTCCATCCATCATCCAAAATATCCACACTCGACTGTCCTGCATTGACCATAGCCTCGATTGCCAGCACCATCCCTTGTCTTAAACGAACTCCTCGTCCGGGTTTTCCGTTGGTTGGCACTTGTGGTTCTTCATGAAGGTGACGACCAATACCGTGTCCAGAAAAATTCTGAAGTACGGAAAAACCTGCTTTTTCAGCAACATTCTGCAGTTGATATGAGACATCGCCCATACGGTTTCCTGGTTTTGCCTCTGATATAGCGGCATATAATGATTCTTTTGTTACTTCAAGCAGTCTATTTGTCTCTGAATTAGTTTTTCCTACGGGAAATGTGTATGCATTATCACCGTGGTACCCGTCTATGTGGACAGCAGTATCAACCCCAATAATGTCCCCTTCTTTTAGTACTTCATTTATATCTGGAATTCCGTGTATAACGATGTCGTTGACAGAAACACAGATTGTGGCGGGATATGGGGGATGGTCTGGAATTACATAACCAAGGAATGATGAGGTAGCGTTTAAATCTGCTATAGCTTTACGAGAGACCATTTCTAATTCGTAAGTCGTTACTCCCGGTTGAATTGCTTCAGCGATTGTGCGTAAAAC
>VYFM01000477.1 GCA_009842375.1 Candidatus Poribacteria bacterium
CCTCAATTTTGTCCAACGTTTTCTTACCGATACCTTTGAACCCTTTCAGTTTTCCTTCATCAATTGCTGAACGGAGGGATGCAAGACTATCAATTCCAATTTCTTCATACAGACGTTTTATTGTTTTCGCTCCTAACCCCGGAACAGGAACGAGTTCAGTTATTGATCGTGGTATGTCACCTGCATATTCGTCCATTTTTGAACAGGTGCCAGTTTGAAGATATTCGGTGATGATAGTTGCGACAATATCCCCAACCCCACCGATTTCCTCAATTAACCTATCTTGCTCAACGAGGTCTGCAACTGATTCTGGAAAGCGAGAAATGGAATGTGCTAAACGTGGATAACGCGAGGCATGGTCTTCGGGATAATCTGCTATAATCAAAAAGGCATGAAGTTCCATAAATCTTAACGCTATTTCATCGTTAATATGCCATCGGGTACGTCCTTTTTCGTCAGTATAAGATTCATTATTCTTGTTCATCTCTTTTTCACCTCAAAATTTGAATTGTGGTATCCCATAATGCTACTGCCAAATACGTACCGTTTGGAGAGAAGGCTAATGATTGGATACCGGTTGGATAGTTCACCCAAATTGTTGATTCACCGTCGGGGATTTTCCATATACGTAGATTGCCCTTTTCGTCACCAGTTGCAAGATATTTTGTAGTGCTTGATTTGTCGTAAGGTGCGAAAGTGAATAGGACGATTTGTTTCATTGAGGGAAAGTTGGACAGTAACACGGGCGCAGTACCTACAAAACCTAAAGAACGTATTGCGGGGTACAGAGACCCCGCACTACATTTCATGCAATTGTGTTATTCATAAAGTTCAGTAGCGGTTTCACCTTTTGCAAAACGGTGAGCAGTCTGCACAGCAGAATCGTTTCCAGTATTTCTACGGATATCCGTTGCCCAGCGGGCTAACCCGACAATAAGTTGATTTCTTGCAGGATGTGACTCACACCTTTTCCATTCATTAGAGACAATATAGATGCTGCTGAGAAGATTGTCTCCTCTATCATCCTTTAGTATACATAATCCCATTTCACGCATCAACCGTTCAGCAGAGCATCCTGAGTTCAGATATTCGCGGGTACGTCGTCCGATTTCTTGGATGCGGACAGATTCGATCCCATCAATGATTGCGTCAATTGCAATATCTTCATCAAGTACTTTGGTGGTAGAGGTCGTTCTCGCTTCTGAAATTGGTTGATGTCGTATGTTTAGCCATCGGTTTGAGTAAAATCTCCATCCACAATGGTAGAGTGCCTTTGCTGCGATTTTGGTGCCGCCAAAACGGAGTAGTTTTCTGATGTTAGCAGCCATTTCCATCTCTTCTTGTAAATCCCACCAACCTGGACTCATGTTAACGGGTGTTCTTGCCATCCTATCAGCAGCGGTCATCACCATGGTGGTAGCGATTGAGTCAATGGGAACACCTGCTGTAAGCACTTTTGTGATAGCATCAAAGATCGTATCAATATCGCCACTGACAAGATCGGCAGATAATTCGTCTTCGTCAAAGTCAACGTCAGCATCAGGTGATTTTTCCTGTGGTAGGTCGTCAAAAATAGGATCAATTTCTTCCAGTTTTTGGAGTGCTTCACGGAGACGTTCACCAGGTCTGCCTCTACCTTGTCCGAGTATTTTTGCACCGAGGTTGCACACTAACTCACCAGTCATCTCCCATCCCCATTTCTCAAGCACTTCAGCCAGATGACAAAGGTCAATAAGGTTTCTGGAGTAGCTGAGGAAAAACCATTGGGATGCGCAATCGAGGAAGAGCGGGATGAATTTATCTTCATGTCCACCTAAGGCTCTTGCTGTGATTAGGCATTTTTCTATACCTTCCCACTCTTTATCAGCTGTGAACACTTTAATCCAATTTTCGAGTTTTTCCCAGTCAACTGGTGGTGGAAGAGGTTGTCGTTCAGGACGGTCATTGTGTCCACCCGCAGCATGCGTTGCAGCCATCATCAGTGGAATAAGTCTGTCCTCAGCCTCATACATATGTGCGACCTTAATTCCGTGCATTAACGTTGCGATTCGTCCGCCACCGCTTCGTGCATCTTGGGCTGTTGAAATATGCCGTACCATGTGCTTGACCATTATTTCTAAAGTTTCATCTTCTGAAACACCTTTGGCTAACATAATGGCAATAGCTTTGGAAAGCGTCCAACTGTCCTGTGAAAATAATCCTTCTTTCAATAACAGAAAATGTGCGTCATCGCGTTTTTTTCCACCACTTTCAACATCAATGTATATGTCCCCATTTCGGACTTCAACAGGAAATGTGGCAAGGTCATCACAACCACCGGTGAAGCACCCACCGCCTTCCATATCATAACTCCATCCATGCCAGTCACATGCTAACACACCTCTTTTGACGTGTCCTCTTATAAGTGGATATCCCATGTGCGGACATTGATTGTCTGTTGCGTAAACATTGCCTTCATGCTCAAATAGGGCAATACTATGTCCTTCAACTCTGACTGCTCTCGGCTTTCCCTCTGCTATATCATTACGAGCAGCGACTTTTACGAAATTTCCATTTTCTGATAACATTATATACTTCTCCTATTGAATCAACGGTAGGAAACGATTGTCCTATCCGAAGATAAATGTGTTCTTATCAATTCAATCTGTTGGGTATGTCTTTGTTTTATCAACCAACATACTGTTAAGCTGATGGGTTGGTGGATTCTATGTTTCTGCAGCACCAATCCCAGTTAAATACGTAATTGCACCTTTGTTTCCGCTTTTTAACGCAATTCCAAGCGGAGTTTGGTTCAGATAATGGCGACGATCATTCATATCTGCACCAGCATCAATTAGGATTTGCAGTGTTTCGGCGTATTCTTTTTCCCGACCTTCACCACATGAAGATCCACCAAACGCTGCTGCATGAACTGCATCCAAAGATGTCGGATCCGCTCCATTTTCAAGAAGCAGCCGGATAGTAGAAATCCTTGCATTGTTAGCAGCCCAAGAAAGCACAGATCGGTACCAGTTTGCATCACTTGCATTAGTGTCCGAACCGTGTTCAAGTAACTTAAGAACAAGCTGATCTTTTCCGTCATTGGCAGCGTAATGTAGTGCAGTACTACCCTTGACAAATGGTTGTCCTTTTTCATCCGGACCTTGCCATGTCAGTTTGGCGATTTCTGGATGCGCTTCGACAATAGTAATGCCGAGTGCCTCCTCTTCTTGTTTATATTTCGTAGCAAGCAATCTATAAAATGGTGAATTGTCGTCATATTGCATGTTTAAATCCTCTAAAAGGCATTACAAGGTTCGGTCATTAGAAATCGCCGGTTACTCACCGTTTTTCGCTTCTAAATTTGTCAGAAAATTTGCAACCGATTTCCGTTTTGCTTTCTTCGCGTAATCAAGCGGTGTCTGTCCGGCATCGTCACGAGCGTTGACATCAGCCCCATTTTCAATCAGCAACTCCACTTGATTCTTGCCAACACCTTTCTGTGCAATAAAGTGTAGCGGTGTTTGTCCCTTGTCATCGGTTACATTCGGGTCGGCACCGTTTGCTAACAGACATGCGATACCATCAGTCAAACCGCGTTGTGCCACCCAGTGTAACGGTGACCACATGCCACGCCGATGCTTTTGAAGTGCGTTGATATCCAGACCTTTGGCGAGAAACCCTTTCAGCAATGCATCAAACCGCTTCGGTCCCTGTCCAACCAGCACGTACCAGTCTCGCAAGTTTATCTCATAACCTACGTCAATGAGCATATCAACAATTGCATGCTGCTTAGACTGAAGCGCGATCTCAAGGAGCGGCATGGTCGGTCCGACCTGATAAGCATAGACATGTCCACCAGGAACGACTTGTGGATGGTCGCCGGTAACCTTTGGCGGTTTAGACAAGGGGATAATATATCCTTCAGCTGCTTTCATATTTAACCTAAGTTTAAGTAGTTCAGGATTTTTTTGAAATTTCGCCCTTGCCTGTTCAACGTAACCCCGTGCACAATAGAGGACAACGTCCGCTTCAGCATCTTGGTCAAGCAAGTAATTACATACTTGAGGTCGTCTCCGTATTGTCCATTGCGCTGCTGTCCCCCAGTGATCACGGTCACGTAGATTTATGTCCGCGCCGTTATTGAGAAGCAGTTCAGCAATTCGAGGTGTTGCTGAGAAATGCAGCGGAGACATGCCATCGCATCCTGGTGCATTAACAACATCGGGATTTTCATGAATTAACGCCTCAAGCGTTTCAAACATATCCAAACCTGCAGCTGAATGTGCGTCAATCGTAGCACCGCGTCCAATTAGATACTCAGCCATTTTTGGGCTGTATCCGAGCATTGACCCTGCTGCGTGCTGCAGTGCTGTCGTTCCGCCTGCCCACCACGAACTCTTAGCGTTGATGTCTGCTCCGGCATCAAGCAGCACCTCCACAAGCGGACGATCAACCATTGAAGCGGCAAACACAACTGCAGGAGCGTCAAATTCAAACCACGGTTCATCAATGAACTCAATAAGTTCCTCGTTATCTGCTAACAAGGATTTAACTCGGTTCTCGTCCCTTTTATTTACCGCTTCAATATATTCTGAACGCGGCAAGTACCAACCTTGTTGAGCCATAGGATATTATTCCTCAAATACCTCAATTGTTGTTCTACCTTCAGCAAAATTCATTGCAGTGGTAGCCGCAGATTTGTTATCAGTATTGGATCGGATATCAGTGACATAACGTGCCAAACCAACAAGAAGTTGAGATTGCGCAGGATGTCCTTCTGCGTGCTGCCATTCCTCAAATACGGTGCGTAATGTTGGCAGTACCTCACTTCCGGTGTCATCCCAAAGCACTGAATGTCCAATCGCTTTAATCAGATTTTCTCCAGAATAACCTGCATTGAGGTAGCCAATGACCTGCGCTCCAACATCTTGAACATTGAGGGTCTCAATCGTATTGATAATGTGGTTGATACCCTCTGCTTCATTTGCAACATCAAGCTTTTCTGCAGTCAACGGTTCACTAAGAAGGCGTGTGGGGATATTAATCCAGCGATCAGCGAAGATTTGCCATGCAACGTGGAAAAGACCTTTCGCTGCGACAAGGTTTCCACCAACTTTTTGTGCACTTCGCAAAGATGCTGCAAGATTGAGTTCCATTGTTAAGTTCCACCAACCTGCATCTACATTCACAGGTGTGTTCGCCATTCTGTCCGCAGCCAGCAAGACAAGTGATGTGATAACCTTGTCTAAATTGACACCATCCACTATGACTGCTTGTACTTCCTCAAATGAGCGTTGGAGATTGACACTGGTAAGTGCTTCTACAAAAGCGTCTTCGTCAAACTTATTGGTGCGTTCTAATGCGGCACTTTCAATGGATGGGAGCATCTCTTTCATTATGTTAATTGCGTCTCTACGATACCGTTCTGGATCTGCAGGATGATGTCCGACAAGGTCAGCACCGAGATAGAAGAACAGATCCGCAGTGCGATCCCAACCAAATTCGTCCACCACTTCAGAAATATAACTCACATAAAGTGGGATTTGTGGATTATCAATAAAATTGGGTTCTACAGAACATTCAAACAGTAACGGACGTAATTTGTCTGCATCGCCTTTATGGTATGCTGTGAACAAGCATCGTTCAATGCGACTTGATTGTCCTTCATAAGAGAAGATACGAACCCATCGCTCTATCTTTTCCCAAGAGACAGGTTCCGGTAGAGGAACAACTTCAAGCCGTTGACGTGCTTCTCCTGCAGCCGAACATGCAGCGGTTGTAACAGCAATGAGTCTATCCTCACCCTCATACCGACTTCCAACTCGGAGTCCGTTGATGAGTTTAGAGACATCTTCACCGCCTTCTGACCCGTGAGCACTGGGTATGTGTCGGGCAACGTGTTCAAGAATTGCTCCCATCACCTCTTCTTCCGGCACACCACCTTTGAGTAACAATGCAATTGCTTTGGACATTGTCCATCGGTCTTCACTTAAAAGACCTTCTCGTAGCAATTTCTTATGTTCTTCGGCACGACGGTAGGTCATATCACCGGGTTCAATCCAAATTTCCTCACCTCGGATATCGACGGGAAAGGTGCGCAGATCATCACATTCAACGTGAAAACAACCGCCACCTTCTAAATCAAAGCTGCGTCTATGCCAATCACATGTCAGGATACCATTTCGGATTGTACCACGCGTCAACGGGTAACCCATGTGTGGACACTGGTTATCGGTCGCATAAATCTTTCCGTCTTCGTTAAAGAGGGCAATGCTGCGTCCTTCATCCATCTTAATTGCCTTCGGTTGTCCCTCAGGCACTTCGCTTAACTCGGCAACTTTCACCCAATCGAGTACTTTATCTTCCATAGTTTTACTCCTTTTGTTATTTGCCTTACTTAAAAATGTCTAACTTTGTTTTGAATGTTAATGAC